>NZ_MLYN01000149.1:0-480 GCF_001866675.1 Streptomyces sp. MUSC 14 | reverse complement strand
TGTCGTCTTTTGGTATCAGTGGTACGAACGCACACGTCATTCTGGAGGATGTCGTCGAGTCTCGGTCTGTTCCAGGGGCTGCGGCCGGGGTGCTTCCGTTTGTGGTGTCGGGGCGGACCGAGGACGGGTTGCGTGGGCAGGTTGAGCGTTTGCGGTCGTGGGTCTTGGCGCATGGCGAGGTGAGTTTGGGGGATGTGGCGTGGTCCTTGGCGAAGAGTCGGGCCGCGCTCGATCATCGGGCGGTTGTAGTCGCCGGTGATCGTGAGCAGTTGCTCGACGGACTGGCTGCGGGGTTCGGTGAGGCCGCGGCTCGTTCCGTTCCGGGGCGTCTGGCTTTTGTTTTTACTGGTCAGGGTGCGCAGCGTCGGGGTATGGGGCGGGAGTTGTATGAGGTGTTCCCGGTGTTTGCGCGGGCTTTTGACGCGGTGTGTGAGCAGTTCGGCCCTGGCGTGGGTGAGGTGGTTGCGGGGGCGGTTGTTG
>NZ_MLYN01000148.1:0-444 GCF_001866675.1 Streptomyces sp. MUSC 14 | reverse complement strand
GCAGGTCGATAGCCCGGCCCCTGGCCGCTTCGGCGTCAGCGTTTGCTTGGTTGGCTGACTTGCCGGCGGCCAGGGCGTCCAGCTTGGCCTGCGCTGCGCTCTCGTTTGCCGCAGCTGCCGAGTTCCTTGCGTAGTTGGCGGACCATGCGGCCTGGGCTGCGGATTCGGTTGCGGCTGCGGCGTCGCGGTCGGCGGCGTCGGCTGCGTTGCGGGCGGTGGTGGCGGATTTGGCGGCCTTTTCGGCGCTGGCCTGGGCCTGGTCAGCGGACTTGTCGGCGTCGGCGGCGTAGCCCTTGGCCTGGTCGGCGGAGTGCTTTGCGTCGGCGGCGGCAGCCTTGGCCTTGTCGGCTGCTCCGTTTGCGTCGTAGGCGGCCTGGGCGAAGTCGATCCGTGCCGCCCGGCCAGACGGCGCCCCGATCTACGTGATCCTGGACAACCTGTCCG
>NZ_MLYN01000147.1:0-364 GCF_001866675.1 Streptomyces sp. MUSC 14 | reverse complement strand
CCCGAGTACGACCCCCGCCTCGTCGCCCTCATCTGGGCCGTCACCGGTACCGACCTGGCCGTCGACTGCTACAAGGACCCCACCACAAAGGGATGCGGCGAAGCTCTCGCGATGCTCATCCCCGGAGCGGTGGAAATCAAGGCCCTCAAGGATATCAGCGAAGCCAAGAGGATTCTCGAAGGCTCAAGGGCTGCCCGCGCCGCGAGCGGGGGTTTCAAGTATGGCGTGTCACCGGAAGAAATAGCGAAACTGAATCGAAGCTTCGGGGGGTCGGGTTCCCCGGTGCGTGGGACGATAGAAAACACGATGCTCAACGCACAGCGCTACAGCAGCTTTTACGACAAGGTCGCGGTTGTTATTCGAG
>NZ_MLYN01000146.1:0-4489 GCF_001866675.1 Streptomyces sp. MUSC 14 | reverse complement strand
CCGCTTCGGCAAACTCGCCAAGGTATGGCCGACGACCCCGGCACAGTCCGGGATCCTCTTCCAGGCCAAGCTGGCCGGGGCGGACTTCGACCCGTACCACATCCAGCTGGTGTTCCATCTGTCCGGCCGGGTCGACCCGGAACGGATGCACCGGGCCGGACAGGCGCTCCTGGACCGCTACCCCGCCCTGCGCGCGGCCTTCGTCGACCGGGCCGACGGCGAACTCGTCCAGGTGATACCGGAGTCGGTGACCCTGCCCTGGCAGCACCTCGACCTGACCACCGTCGACGAGCCCGAGCGCACCGACACCTTCGAGCGATTCCTGGAGCAGGACCGGACCAGCTACTTCGACGCGGACAACCCGCCGCTGGTCCGGCTGGCACTCGCCGTCCTCGATCCCGACCGGCCCGAACTCGTGCTGACGGCCCACCACGCGCTCTACGACGGCTGGTCCACGCCCCTGCTCATGCAGGACCTGCTGCTGCTCTACGCCGCCGACGGCGACCCGACTGCGCTGCCGAGCACCCGTGACTACGGCGAGTTCCTGTCCTGGCTCACCCGGCAGGACCAGGAAGAGGCGGCACGGGCGTGGGCGGCGGAACTCGAAGGGTTCGAGGAGCCGGCCCTGCTCGCTCCCGACGCCGCGAACGAGGACGACGGCGCCCGCGACCAGGTCGAGGTCGGGCTCCCGCTCGACGAGGCGCTCGAACTCGTCCGGCGGGCCTCGGAGTTGGGCATCACCGTCAACACCCTGGTGCAGGGCGCCTGGGCACTGCTGCTCGGCCAGCTCACCGGCCGCCAGGACGTGGTGTTCGGCGCCACCGTCTCCGGCCGTCCGCCCGCGGTGCCGGACGTCGAGTCGATGGTCGGGATGTTCATCAACACCCTTCCCGTGCGGGCCACGTACGCGCCCGGGGACACCGTCGCCGAGTTCCTGGGCGGGCTGCAGAGCCGGCAGTCCGCGCTGGTCGAGCACCACTACCACGGGCTCGCGGAGATCCAGAAGTCCGTCGGTGTGCGGTCGCTGTTCGACACGCTGGTCGTCTTCGAGTCGTACCCCGTCGACCGGGAGGGTCTCGGCGCCGCCAGCGACGCCGCGGACGGGATCACCTTCACCGGCCTGCGCCCGTCGGCGGGCAACCACTACGCCCTGTGCCTGACCGCGGCGGCCGACCCGCACCTCCAGCTCGTGATCCAGTACGCGCCGGGCGTCTTCGACCGTGAGACGGTGGAGACGTACGCGGCCCGTCTCGTCCGCTTCCTGCGGCAGCTGGCCGCCGACCCCGAGCTGAAGGTCGCCCAGCTCGACTCCCTGGAGCCGGCCGAACGCGAGCGGCTGCTGGCCGGGTTCGACCAGCCCGACCCGGCCCGGAACCTCACGCTCACCGCGCTCGTCGAGGCGCAGGTGGCGCGGACCCCGGACGCGGTCGCCGTGGTCGCCGGCGGCGAGTCGCTCACGTACGCCGAGCTGAACGCCCGCGCCGAGCGGCTCGCGGTCGCGCTGGCGGGGCGCGGGGTGGGCCCGGAGACCGTGGTGAGCGTGGTCCTGCCGCGCACCGTGAACATGGTCGCGGCCCTCCTGGGCGTGCTCAAGGCGGGCGGGGCCTATCTGCCCGTCGACCCCGCCTACGCCACCGCCCGTCTCCCGCACGTCCTGCCCACCGCCCGGCCCCATCTGATCCTGGCCGACGCCGGGACCCGCGAACTCGTCCCCGCCACGGAGATCCCCGTCCTCGTCCTCGACGACGTCGACCTCCTGGCCACGACCGGCGACGAGGCGCAGGCCGTGGCACGGCCGGCGGCCGGCCCCGACAACCTCGCCTACGTCATCTACACCTCCGGCTCCACCGGCGTGCCCAAGGGCGTGGGCGTCACCCAGTACACCGTCGTCAACGCCGTGGACGCTTTGGTCGCGCACGCCGGAGCGGAGACCGGCCGGCGGGTCCTGGTGGCCGCCTCGTTCGGGTTCGACGTCGCCTCCTTCGAGACGTTCGCCGCGCTCACCACGGGCGGCACCGCCGAGATCGTGCGCGACGTGCTGGAGCTGGCCGAACGGGACACCTGGGACGTCGACGTCATCTGCTCGGTGCCGTCGGCCTTCGCCGAGCTCGTCGACCAGCTCGCCGACCGCATCAGGCCCACGGCACTGAACATCTCCGGGGAGGTGCTGACCCCGGTCCTGGCGGAGCGGGTGCGGGCACGCTGGCCCGAGGCACGCGTCATCAACAGCTACGGCCCCAGCGAGACCTTCTACGCCACCGGCTACCTGCTGGACCCGGGCGAGCCGTACCCGGACGGCGTGCCGATCGGCCGCCCCTTCCCCGGCGTGCGTGCCTACATCCTGAGCCCCGGTCTGGGCCTGTTGCCCACGGGCACTCCGGGCGAGCTGTACCTGGCCGGGGCCGGCCGCGGCTACCACCGCCAGGCCGGCCTGACCGCCGACCGCTTCGTCCCCGACCCCTACGGGCCGGCCGGCTCCCGCATGTACCGCACCGGCGACCTCGCCTGCTTCACCGCCGACGGTGAGCTGCTGCACCTGGGCCGCATCGACACCCAGGTCAAGATCCGGGGCTACCGCGTCGAACCCGCCGAGGTCGAGGCCGCCCTGACGACCCATCCGCACATCGCCCAGGTCGCCGTGGTGACCCAGCAGCCGGGTGACACCACCCCCTACCTGGCCGCCTACCTCGTCCCCGCCGACGGAGAGAGCGTCCCGGACGCGGACGAACTGCGCGAGCACCTGGCCGACCGGCTGCCCGAGTACATGGTCCCCGCCGCCTACGTGTCGCTCGACCGGCTGCCCCTGTCGCCCAACGGCAAGCTCGACCTCAAGGCCCTGCCCGCGCCCGACCTCACCTCCGGCACGCCCTACCGGGCGCCCGGCACGCCCCGTGAGGAGGCGCTCGCCAAGCTGTTCGCCGATGTGCTCGGCCTGGAGAAGGTCGGTGTCGACGACGGCTTCTTCGAACTCGGCGGGCACTCGCTGCTCGCCACCCGGCTGATCACCCGCGCTCGCGCCGAGATCGGGATGGAGATACCGATCCGCAAGATCTTCGACCTGCCGACGGTGGCCGCGCTCGCCGCGTGGTCGGAGGAATCGGCTGTGCCCCTTCGCCCCGCTCTCCGCAGGATGATCGTAGAGGAGTAGAACCAGTGATTCCGCTTTCGTTTGCACAGCGCCGCATGTGGCTCACGCAGCAACTGGAGGGCGGGGCAGAGACCTACAACATCTCCCCTGCGTTCCGGCTGACCGGGCCGCTGAACGAGGACGCCCTCGGTGCGGCGGTCCGCGACGTGGTCGCCCGGCACGAGCCCCTGCGCACCACGTATGTGACGGACGACAACGACGAGCCCCAACCGCGGATCCTGCCGGCGGCACAGGTGTCGGTCGAGGTGCCGGTGGTGGAGGTGGCGCCCGACGCCCTGGACGACGCGGTCGACGCGTTCATCGCCCACCGCTTCGACCTGGCGGCCGAGATCCCGTTCCGGGTACGCCTGTTCCGCAGCGCACCGGAGGAACACCTCCTGGTCCTGCTCATCCACCACATCGCCTCGGACGGTGTCTCGGGCGGGCCGCTGGCACGCGACCTGACCACCGCCTACACCGCGCGCCTGGACGGCCGGGCGCCGGAGTACGAGCCGCTGCCCGTGACGTACAAGGACTACGCGCTGTGGCAGCGCGAACTGCTCGGCGACGTCTCGGACCCGGGCAGTCTCGCCGCGGCGCAGGCCGAGTACTGGCGCAAGGAACTGGCCGGCGTGCCGCAGCCGCTGAGCCTGCCGCTGGACCGCCCGCGGCCCGCGGAGCGCAACTCGCAGGGCGACTCGCTCGGACTTGAGGTGGCACCGCGGACGGCGGCCGGACTGCAGAAGCTGGCCGACGAGCGCGGGATGACCATGTCCATGGTCGTACAGGCCGCGCTGGGCGTGCTGCTGGGCAAGCTGGGCGGCGGCGAGGACGTGACGATCGGCAACCCGATCGCCGGGCGGACCGACGAGGGGCTGGCCGATCTGGTCGGGCTCTTCGTCAACACCCAGGTGCTGCGGGTGGACCTGTCCGGCAACCCGTCGTTCGCCGACCTGCTCCCGCAGGTGCGGGACAAGGCCCTGGCGGCCTACGAGCACCAGGACGTGCCGTTCGAGACGCTGGTCGAGCTGATCAACCCCGACCGCTCCACGTCGTACCAGTCGCTGTTCCAGGTGATGTTCGCCTGGCAGAGCTTCGAGAAGGCGGACTTCGAACTGCCCGGACTCAAGGTGGAGTTCGAGCAGTACCTCACCCAGACCTCGCTGGCCGACCTGTTCTTCAGCCTGGCCGCGACCGACTCGGGGTCGCTGCGCGGCGACCTCATGTACTCGACCCAGCTGTTCGACCGGGACACGGCCGAGGAGATCGCCGCCCGGTTCGTGCGGGTCCTGGAGCAGGTGGCCGCGGCCCCGCAGGCGCCGATCAGCACCATCGAGGTGCTGGGGCAGGACGAGCGGGAGT
>NZ_MLYN01000145.1:0-1704 GCF_001866675.1 Streptomyces sp. MUSC 14 | reverse complement strand
GGTGTGGTATGCGCATACCGAGCGAGGTTCGCGATCAACTCGCCCTGAGATTCGGGGTGTTGTTCCCTCATCTGAATGAGCGGCAGCAGCGGCTGGCGCTGGCCGCCGAGGCCCGGCTGCTGGGGCACGGCGGGGTGAGGGCCGTCGCGAGTGCCGCAGGGGTGAGCGAGACGACGGTACGGAAGGGCGTCTTCGAACTGGAGGGCGGTGAGAACCCACTGCCCGAGGGCCGGGTCCGCCGAGACGGCGGCGGCCGCAAGAGCGCCGAGGAACTTGACCCGCTACTCGTTCCAGCGTTACTGGCACTGGTCGAGCCGGATGAACGGGGCGATCCGATGTCGCCGCTGCGGTGGACAACCAAGTCGCTGCGGTCTCTGGCCGGGGAACTGACACGTCAGGGCCACGCCGCTTCGGCGCCGACCGTGGGCAGACTGCTGCGGGAGAACGGTTTCAGTCTGCAGGCCAATGCCAAGACCCTTGAGGGCGCTCAACACCCCGAGAGGGACGCGCAGTTCCGGTACATCAACGACCAGGCCAAGGACCATCAGGCGGACGGCGAGCCGGTGGTCAGCGTGGACACGAAAAAGAAGGAGGTCGTCGGGGAGTTCAAGAACGCGGGACGCCAATGGCGGCCGGCCGGTGAACCCGTGCGGGTCGACGTCCATGACTTCCCCGGCGACGCGCTGGGCAAGGCCCTGCCCTACGGCATCTACGACCTGGCGGCGGACACCGGCTGGGTGAGCGTCGGTACCGATCACGACACCGCGGCCTTCGCGGTCGAATCGATCCGCCGCTGGTGGAACGGGCAGGGACATCTCGACTACCCCGGCGCCACCCGTCTGCTGATCACCGCCGACGCGGGTGGCTCCAACGGCTACCGCACCCGGGCCTGGAAGACCGAACTCGCCGGCTTTGCCGCCGAGACGGGCCTGGCCGTCACGGTCTGCCATATGCCTCCGGGCACATCGAAATGGAATCGGATCGAGCACCGGCTGTTCTCCGCGATCACGATGAACTGGCGCGGCCGGCCGCTGACCAACTACGAGGTCATCGTGCAGAGCATCGCCGCGACCACCAACCGCACCGGGCTCACCGTCCACGCCGAACTGGACCCCGGCAGCTACCCCACGGGAGTGAAGGTCAGCGACGCCGAACTGAACGCGGTACCGCTGACCGGCCATGCCTTCCACGGGGAATGGAACTACACCGTGCACCCCCGGCCCACCGAGCCGACGAACCCCGGCAAACCAACCGCCCGCCTAGACCGCGAGGCCCTGGCGCACCCCGCCCTGACCGGTATGACCAGCACCGAACTGACTGAGCTGACCACAGCCCTGGCCTCGCCCTGGCAGGCGCTCCACGCCCCGGACCGCACTACCCGACGCGACGGCGGCACCCGACGCCGAGCCCCGGGCGGCGGCCGCAAAGCCAAACTCGACCTGGCCGACCGCGTTCTGGCCACCGTGCTGCACCAGCGCCTCGGCCTGTCGCCCACCGTGCTCGCCCGCCTGTTCACCGTCAGCAAGGACACCATCCGCGAGGCCACCGGCGAGATCAGACAGCTCATGGACCAGCACGGACACACCCCCGGCCCCGCCGCGGCACACCTGACCACCCTCACCGGCCTCCACGTCTACGCAACCGCACACGGCATCGCCCTCACGACAGAGACAAAACCACCGCGTTGATTCTTTACGAGCCCTT
>NZ_MLYN01000144.1:0-204 GCF_001866675.1 Streptomyces sp. MUSC 14 | reverse complement strand
CCGCGTCATCCTGGACGGCAGCCACTGACCGAAACCGCGGCACCGACGCACCCGAACCCCCGACCCCCGACAGCTCACCCCGGGCTCGCATGCGCGCCAAACGCATGAACCCGCACACACGCCCGGTCCGCCTACCCGACCACGGCCACATCCCGATGAACAACGACCCAGCCCTCGTCGCCCGCGTCATCCTGGACGGCAGCC
>NZ_MLYN01000143.1:0-556 GCF_001866675.1 Streptomyces sp. MUSC 14 | reverse complement strand
GCGTGCGCGATGCCGTGCGGTCCGGAGAAGACGACCCAGTAGACGCGTGCGGTGCCGTAGACGCCGAGTTCCACCATGACGCCGGAGAGCAGCATGCACACCGGGGTCGGAGCGACGGAATGGGCGTCCGGGAGCCAGAAGTGCAGGGGCACCACCGCTGCCTTGACCAGCAGTCCGGTGACGATCAGCACGAAGGCCACGGACAGCAGGGCGTCGGCGCGGTGCCGGGCCAGTTGCACTCCGATCTGCGCGAACCCCAGCTCACCGGTGCGGGCGTAGACCAGGCCGATGCCGAGCAACGAGCAGTAGGCGCCGAGGGAGTTGACGACACCGAAGACCAGGGCGCCCTGCACCGGCCGCGGGTCTTCGATGCGATAGCCCGTGAGCGCGTAGGCGACCGCGCCCATCAGCTCGAAGAAGACGAACGCGTCGAACAGGTCGCCGGTCAGCGCGAACCCGACCATCCCCGCCTCGAACAGCAGCAGGAGAGCCGGGAAAGTGCCCGCGTGCGCCTCGGGCGGCTCGTCGAAGTAGCGCCAGGAGTAGACGACGACCG
>NZ_MLYN01000142.1:0-213 GCF_001866675.1 Streptomyces sp. MUSC 14 | reverse complement strand
CTTGTCCTCAGTTGCTCGCGTCCACTGTGTTGGTTCTGAAACCACGAACGGCCCCACGTTTCACAGAGCGTGGTCTGGTTGTCAGTTTCATAGTGTTTCGGTGGTCATAGCGTGAGGGAAACGCCCGGTTACATTCCGAACCCGGAAGCTAAGCCTCACAGCGCCGATGGTACTGCAGGGGGGACCCTGTGGGAGAGTAGGACGCCGCCGAAC
>NZ_MLYN01000141.1:0-1428 GCF_001866675.1 Streptomyces sp. MUSC 14 | reverse complement strand
GATCGCGTCCCATGAAGTGGTGTAGCCGTGCAGGGTCCCGGAACGCGCGGGTGTCTGCTCGGGGCGTGCATCCGCTGGCGGTGCATGCTCCCTGAACAAGGGCAGGCCATCGCGCAAGTCTCCCTGGTGAACGGGCAGTTCAACCGGAGGAGCACGCGATGGCCTTGTCACAGTCTGAGCTGATGCGGCTGCTTGAGTCACTACGTCGGGCCGATGGAGTTGAAGCAATCAGGGTGGTGTGCGAGCGCATCCTGCAGGAGCTGATCGAGGCCGAGGCCACCGATGTGATCGGTGCCGCGCCGCGTGAGCACTCCGAGACGCGCACGACCTGGCGCAATGGGCACCGGGAGAGGTTGCTGACCACGCAGGCCGGTGACCTGGACCTGAAGATCCCGAAGGTGCGCAGCGGGTCATTCTTCCCGTCGTTGCTGGAACGCCGGCGGCGGATCGACCGGGCGTTGTTCGCCGTGGTGATGGAGGCATACGTGCACGGTGTCTCGACCCGCTCGGTCGACGACCTGGTCAAAGCACTCGGTGCGGACAGCGGGATATCCAAGTCCCAGGTCTCCCGCATCTGCGGTGAGCTGGACGAGGAACTGACCGCGTTCAAGGAGCGGCCGCTGGACCACACCGTCTTCCCCTACGTCTTCCTGGACGCCACCTACTGCAAGGCCCGGGCCAACCACCGGATCGCCTCCCAGGCCGTGGTCATCGCCACCGGGATCTCCGCCACCGGGCACCGCGAGATCCTCGGGCTGATGGTCGGCAACAGCGAGTCGAAGCCGTTCTGGACGAAGTTCCTGCGCTCGCTGCGGGCCCGCGGCCTGGAGAACGTCCAGCTGGTCATCTCCGACAGCCACAGCGGTCTGGTGGCCGCGATCCGCACCGTTTTCCTCGGCGCGGCCTGGCAACGCTGCCGGGTTCACTTCGTCCGGGATGTGTTCTCGGTGATCGAGAGGGGCTCCGGGGAGATGGTCGCCGCCACCATCCGCACCATCTTCGCGCAGACCACCGGCGAGCAGGTGCGCACCCAGCTCAACGTGGTCGCCGACATGCTCGGACGGCAGTTCCCGCAGGTCAAGACCATGCTCCTTGATGCGGCAACCGACATCACCGCGTTCGCCGACTTCCCGCCGGCGCACTGGAAGAAGATCTGGTCGACCAACCCGCTGGAACGGCTGAACCGGGAGATCAAACGACGGGCCGACGTCGTCCAGGTCTTTCCCAACCCCGCCGCCCTGGACCGACTCGCCGCCGCGGTGCTGGCCGAACTCCACGACGAGTGGCAGGTCTTCGACCGCCGCTACCTCTCCGAAGCCTCCATGGCCGAGCTCTTCACCACCAAGCCAACCGAACCCGAACCGCAGATCACCCCACAACCGGAACCGAAACAGCTGCCGTGACTACACCACCCCGCGGGACATGACC
>NZ_MLYN01000140.1:0-1391 GCF_001866675.1 Streptomyces sp. MUSC 14 | reverse complement strand
GGCTAGGCCTTGAGGGTCCAGCGGGGGCCTTGCGGGCTGTCCTCGACGGCGAGGCCGGACTGGGTGAGCTGGTCGCGGATGGCGTCGGCGGTCGCCCAGTCCTTGCGGGCACGGGCGGCCTCGCGCTGGTCCAGGACCAGGCGGACGAGGCTGTCGACCACGCCGTGCAGGTCCTCGCTCCGGCCGGACTCGCCCGCCCACCGCTCGTCCAGCGGGTCGAGGCCGAGGACGCCGAGCATGGCCCGCACCTCCGCGAGCCGGGCCACCGCGGCGTCCTTGTCGTCGGCGGCCAGCGCGCTGTTGCCCTGCCGGACCGTGGTGTGCACGATCGCCAGGGCCTGCGGGACACCGAGGTCGTCGTCCATCGCCTCGGCGAAGGCCGGCGGGACCTCGGCGGCCGGCTCGACGGTCTTGCCGGCCAGCTCGACGACCCGCTGCACGAAGCCCTCGATCCGCGCGAACGCCGACTCGGCCTCGCGCAGCGACTCCTCGCTGTACTCGATCATCGAGCGGTAGTGCGGGGTGCCCAGGTAGTAGCGCAGCACGATCGGCCGCCACTGCCTGACCATCTCCGACACCAGCACGCTGTTGCCCAGCGACTTGGACATCTTGTCGCCGGCCAGGGTGACCCAGGCGTTGTGCACCCAGTACCGGGCGAAGCCGTCGCCGTAGGCCCTGGCCTGGGCGATCTCGTTCTCGTGGTGCGGGAAGATCAGGTCCAGGCCGCCGCCGTGGATGTCGAACGCGGAGCCCAGGTACTTGTGGGCCATCGCCGAGCACTCCAGGTGCCAGCCCGGACGGCCCGCGCCCCACGGCGTCGGCCACGTCGGCTCACCCGGCTTGGCCGCCTTCCACATCGCGAAGTCGCGCGGGTCCCGCTTGCCGGTCTCGCCCTCCCCGGACGGCTGGAGCAGGTTGTCCAGCTCCTGCCGGGACAGTTCCAGGTACCGCGGGAAGGAACGGACGTCGAAGTAGACGTTGCCGTCCGCCGCGTAGGCGTGCCCGCGCTCGATGAGGCGCTGCATCATCTCGACCATCTCGGTGACGTGGCCGGTGGCACGCGGCTCACAGGTCGGCGGGAGGCAGCCGAGCGCGGTGTAGCCCTCGTCGAAGGCACGCTCGTTCGCGTAGCCGATCGACCACCACGGGCGGCCCTGCTCACGGGACTTCGCGATGATCTTGTCGTCGATGTCCGTGACGTTGCGGACGAACGTCACGTCATAGCCCCGGTACGAGAACCAGCGGCGCATGATGTCGAAGTTGAGCCCCGACCGGATGTGCCCGATATGGGGCGCCGCCTGCACGGTGGCGCCACACAGGTAGATCGAGACACAACCCGGCTCGAGCGGGATGAAGTCACGGATCTGCCGGGCGCTGGTGTCGTACAGGCG
>NZ_MLYN01000014.1:0-258217 GCF_001866675.1 Streptomyces sp. MUSC 14 | reverse complement strand
CTCCACGATCAGATGCGCATTCGTCCCGCTGGCGCCGAAGGAGGACACGGCCGCCCGGCGGGGACGTCCGGTGTCCGGCCAGGAGCGCGTCTCGGTCAGCAGGCGTATCTCTCCGGTGGTCCAGTCGACGTGCGGGGACGGCTCGTCGACGTGGAGGGTGCGCGGCAGCATGCCGTGGCGCATCGCCTGCACCATCTTGATCACACCCGCCACACCCGCGGCGGCCTGCGTGTGCCCGATGTTCGACTTCACCGACCCCAGCCACAACGGCCGCTCCGCGGAACGCCCTTGTCCGTACGTCGCCAGCAGCGCCCGTGCCTCGATGGGGTCGCCGAGGGTGGTGCCGGTGCCGTGGCCCTCGACGACGTCGACGTCGTCGGAGCCCAGTCCGGCGTTGCCGAGGGCCGCACGGATGACACGCTGCTGCGCCAGGCCGTTCGGCGCGGTCAGACCGTTGGACGCACCGTCCTGGTTGATCGCCGAACCACGGATCACCGCGAGCACGGGATGGCCGTTGCGCCGCGCGTCCGACAGGCGCTCCAACAGCAGCAGTCCCACGCCCTCCGAGAACCCGGTGCCGTTGGCGGCGGCCGCGTACGCCTTGCAGCGGCCGTCGGCGGACAGGGCGCCCTGTCGGCTGAACTCGACGAGTGCGGCGGGGGTCGACATGACGGTCGCCCCGCCCGCCAGGGCCAGGGTGCACTCGCCCTGGCGCAGCGACTGCGCGGCCAGGTGCAGGGCGACCAGGGAGGACGAGCACGCCGTGTCCAGCGTGATGGCCGGTCCTTCGAGGCCGAGCGCGTAGGCGATGCGCCCGGAGGCGATGCTGGCGGCTGCGCCGTTGCCGAGGTATCCCTCCAGGTTCTCGGGCGCGCGCTCGTAGAGTCCGGGCCCGTAGCCGCCGTGCATGACTCCGGCGAAGACGCCGGTCCGGCTGCCCTTGAGGGAGGACGGCGCGATGCCCGCGCGTTCGATGGTCTCCCAGGCGGTCTCCAGCAGGAGCCGCTGCTGCGGGTCCATCGCCAGCGCCTCACGCGGCGAGATCCCGAAGAACGCGGCGTCGAACCGGCTCACGTCCTCCAGGAACGCCCCCTGCCGCGCCGACGACGTGCCGGCGCTGCCGGTTTCCTGGTCCAGCAGCCGGTCGAGGTCCCAGCCGCGCTCCGCCGGCAGCGGGCCGACCGCGTCCGTCTCGGCCATGAGCAGGTCCCACAGCTGCCCGGGGGAGTGCGCGCCCGCGGGGTATCGGCAGCCCATGGCGACGATGGCCACCGGCTCGTCCGGGTCGAGGCGTGCCGGTGGCGCGTCGTCGACCGCCGGTGCGGTGTCGAGCAGTTCGCCTGCCAGGTAGGCGGCCAGCGCGCTGACCGTGGGGTGGTCGTAGGCGAGGGCGGCCGACAGCGTCCGGCCGGTCGCGGCGGACAGGCGGTCGCGCAGGGCCACCGCGGCCAGCGAGGTGAAGCCGAGTTCGTGCAGGGCCCGGTCCGGGTCCACCTCCTGGGCGGAGTCGTGTCCGAGCACCTCGGCCACGGCGGAGCGCACCAGGTCGAGCAGCGCCCTGCCCCCGGTCGGCGTCGTGATGTCCACGAGCGGTGCGGCCGTGCCGGATTCCGTCGCGTCGGCGTCGGCGGGCGCCTGGGCGTCCGGCCGGTGGCCGACCGCGGGGTTCACGGTGAGCAGTGTGGCGGGCAGCGCGGCCAGTTGTGCGCGGGCGATCTTCCCGGCGGCGTTGCGGGGGATCTCCGCGACCGTGTGGAAGGTGTCGGGGACCTTGAAGTAGGAGAGTTCCCGGCGGCAGGTCTCCAGGAGCGTGCGCGGGTCGATGCCTTCGGGGCCGGGTACGAGGTAGGCGACCGGGACCTCGCCGAGCACGTCGTGTGCCTGACCGGCCACGGCGGCGTCGGCCACGCCGGGCACCCGGGCCAGGACCTCCTCGACCTCCCGGGGGTGGATGTTCTCCCCGCCGCGGATGATGAGTTCCTTGACCCGGCCGGTGATGGTGAGGTAGCCGGCCGCGTCCCGGCGGGCGAGGTCACCGGTGCGGTACCAGCCGTCGCGGAGCACCTCCGCGGTCTCCTCGGGCTGGTTGTGGTAACCGAGCATGAGGGCCGGGCTGTTGACCCACACCTCGCCCTCGTCGCCGCCGACGGCCTCTTCGCCCGTGCGGGGGTGTGTGAGGCGCAGGCCGAGTCCGGGCAGCGGCAGCCCGCAGGAGCCCGGGACATGAGGTCCACCGGGCGCGTGCGTGGTGATCGCTCCCCCGGTCTCGGTGCTGCCGTAGCTGTCCAGGAGCCGGATGCCGAAGGTCGCTTCGAAGGCCTCGTGGAGGGACGCCGGGCAGGCGGAGCCGGCCACCATGCACACCCGCAGGTCCGGCAGTCCCGTGCCGCTCTCCCTGGCCACGTCCACCATGCGGTGGAAGAGCGTCGGTACGGCGACCAGGAAGGTGGACCGGTCCTCCCGTGCGGCGGCCAGGATCTCGTCGGGTGCCGCGCCCTGCATGATGTGTGCCGTGGCCCCGACGGCCAGTACGCCGAGCACACCGATGTTGTGCGACACCGCGTGGAACAGCGGCATCGGCCACAGCACCCGGCTGTCGGCGGCCATGCCGAGAATGGGCGCGTTGCACACCGCGGTCGCCCACAGCGAGGCCCGCTGGGTCGACACCACCCCCTTGGGGCGGCCCGTGGTGCCCGAGGTGTAGAGCATCCAGGCCGGTTCGTCGAGGCCGAGGTCGTCGCGCGCCGGGCTGTCCGGCTCCGTGGTGGCGAGGGTGTCGAAGTCGGGGAGCCCGCCGGGCGCCCGGCCGGGTCCGGCCACGACGACACCGACCGTCTCGCCGCGCCGGGCGATCCGGAGAACCTGTTCCGCCCCGGCGGCCGCGGTCACGACCAGTACGGCGCCGCTGTCGTCGACGTGGTGGGCGAGTTCGGCGTCCGTGGACTGCGGGTTGACGGGGACGCCGACGGCACCGGCGCGGGCGACGGCGACGTAGCTCTCCACCATCTCGACGCTGTTGTTCATACGCAGCAGTACCCGGTCGCCGCGCCGGACGCCCAGGTCCGCGAGGTGTCCGGCGAGTCGGCGCGTGCGTCGTTCCAGTTCCCCGTACGTCACGGAGCGCCGTGCGTCCCGGAACGCGGTCTTCTCCGGGAAGCGACGGGCGTGGTCGGTGAGCAGCTCGTGCAGCGGCCGGATCAGGTCAGTACGCAACGTGACGCTCACGCCTCTCGGTTTCCAATCGCGTGGGGAACGGAAGTGCGGTGCCGCCGACAAGCCGAACGGTCGTGCCGCGCACGGGCCTTCAACACGCCGCAGCATGGAATTGCAGCGTCAGTATCGCCACGACCCCGTTAGGGGTTTGCCTAGTAGTGCCGCGCCGGGTACGTACGGCTCGGCCGGGCCCGTTTCCCGGGTGAGGCGATGGTGAAACCGGTGTGTTGGTTCCCCGTAACTCCTAGGAGGACCCCCAGTTCCCGGCGGCCGAAAATACGCGGGCCCGGCTCCACGGTGGAGCAGGTCCGGAGGCCAACATGAGTCCCATTTCTCGACAGCAGCACGGCTACCGCAGGGCGATGTCCGCCGGCGAGTGGCTCTACGCGGGCATGGCTCCGCGCCACTCCAACATGGTCCAGTACGTGGTGGAGGGCTCGGGGACGATGGACGAGCGCCGGCTGGCCGACGCCGTCGCCCGCGCCGCGCAGGCCAGTCCCGGTACCAGACTGGTGCGCGACGGCCGCCAACTCGTCGACAGCGGTGTTCCGCCGCGGGTCCGGGTCATGGAGGCGGGCTCGTTCGACCGACGGCTGCTGGACGCGCCCGCGCTGCGGGACGTACTGCGCAGTCCGGGCGCCACCTTCGAGGTGCTCCTCTTCCCGGGCGGCACGCAGGGTCCGGACTCCGCGGAGACGGCCGTCACCGTCGTCTTCCGGGCCTCGCACGGTGTGACGGACGCCCGTGGGCTGATGCTGTGGATCGAGGACGTGTTCCGGGTCCTGCGGGGTGCGGAGCCGTCGGGCGCGCCGTCCACTCTGAGCAGAGACGAGTTCCTGGAGGAACTGCACCTGCCCGGTGGGCTGCCGCCGATCCCCCGCAACGTCGGTGAACTGGCCTGGTCCTCGCCGCTGGGCCCGTTGCCGCGCAAGCCGTCCGGAATCATCTGGCGTCGGCGGTCGGTCGACGGCAGCCACCCGGCGGCGACGGCGAAGGTGGCCGCGGCGGTGGCCGCGGCCTACGGCCCGGACGGCAACGGCCGCTTCATGGTCCCCGTCGACCTGCGCCGGCACGCACCCGGGACCCGTTCCACGGCCTGGCTGTCGCAGGCGTTCGTGCTGGGCGTCGATGCCGGGGACAGCTGGCAGACTGTGCACGGACGCGCCCTCAAGGCGCTCGCCGACGGCGCGGAGCTGGCGGTGCGCACCGACCCGAAGATGCTGAAGACCCCGCTCCCGCTGATCCGGATGTTCTCCTCGGCGGTCGACCGGACCGCCCTCCGGAAGAACCGATACTCCGCGCTGTCCTTCATCACGCATCTGGGCACGTACGACCTCGCGTCCTTCGACGCGGACGACTTCACGGCGACGGCCCTGTACCCGCTGGGCGGTACGGGCCCCGGCGCCCCGCCCTCGATCGACATGGCCGAGAGCGGCGGCCGTACCGAGGTGACCCTGACGTGGCAGGACGGGCCCGGTGTCGCGGAGCGCGCGCGGGCGCTGCTGGACGTGGTCGAGGAGGCCCTGTCGCCCCGGGCGAACCGGGTGTGGGCGGGTAACGACACCGCGCGGGAGCTAGAGTCGAGTGCTTCGGTCGTGCGGCGCTTCCGCGAGCAGGTGCGGCGCACGCCGGACCGTGTCGCGCTGAGCGGCCCCGAAGGACCGGTCACCTACGGCGAGTTGAGCCGGCAGGCCGACGCGGTGGCCAGGGCACTGCGGGACCGGGGCGTGGGTCCCGGCACGGTGGTGGGGCTGCTCGCGGACCGTTCGGTGGCTCTGCTGGCGGGCCTGTGGGGCGTCCTGCGGGCAGGTGCCTGCTATCTGCCGTTGGACGCACAGCATCCGGACGCCCGGCTGTCCGGGCTGTTGTCGGATGCCGGGGCGGCGTACTGCCTGGTGCAGGAGGCCCACGGGCACCGGGTGGTCGTACCGGAGGGCTGCGAGCGGCTGGCGCTCGGCGAACTGACGGCGTCCGGCGGCCCGGACAACGGCGACGCAGCGCCGTTCGCGGACGCCGAGGTGTCCCCGCGGGACCTGGCCTACGTGATCTACACCTCCGGCTCGACCGGCCGGCCCAAGGGCGTACAGATCGAGCACGGCAGCCTGACACACTATGTCGAGTGGGCCACGCGGGAGTTCGGGGTGGCCGCGGAGACGCGGTTGCCGCTGATCACCTCCCCGTCGTTCGACGTCACGGGCACGTCGGTCTTCCTGCCGCTGCTGGCGGGCGGCGAGGTCGTCCTGATGCCGCAGGAGCCGAGCCATCTGTCGCTGCGGCAGTTGCTGCAGTCCTCCGGTGCCACCATGCTCAACCTGACACCGTCCCATCTGGACCTCATCGGGCGGCTCGACATCGCGCCGAGCGGCTACCGCAGCGTGGTCGTCGTCGGCGAGCAGCTGCGGGTGGAAGTCGCCGCGCGGGCGCAGGAGATGTTCGGGCCGCGGTGCCGGATCATCAATCTCTACGGTCCCACCGAGGCGACGATCGGCTGCACCACCCACACCTTCAGGGCCGGCGAGGACACCGGCATCGCCGTACCGATCGGGCTGCCGGGCGACAACACGCAGGTGCATCTGTTCGACGCGGGCCGCCGGTTCGTGGCACCGGGCGAGGTGGGGGAAATGTACCTGGGCGGCACGCAACTGGCCCGTGGGTACCTGGGCCGTCCCGATCTGGACCGTGAGCGCTTCGTCCGTCTCGCCGACGGCAGCCGGGCCTACCGGACCGGTGACCTCGCCCGTGTGCTGCCCTCGGGCGGCCTGGAGTTCGTCGGGCGCATCGACGACCAGGTGAAGGTGCGCGGCCACCGGGTCGAGCCGACCGAGGTGGCGCGCACGCTTGAGGACCATCCGGGAGTGACCCGGGCGGTGGTGATCGCCAGGGCCCGGCCGGGGAGCATGTCGAAGGCGTTGTACGCGTACGTGGTCACCGGCCTGGCGGCGGACGAACAGGATTCCCTCATCGAGGAGTTGATGGCGTACGCCGCGGAGTGCCTGCCTCGGTACATGGTTCCCGCGTCGATCACGGCGTTGCCCGAACTCCCCTACACGGTGAGCGGCAAGGTTGACACGAAGGCCCTTCCGGACGCCTTCGCGCAGGCTCCAGGGGCCGCTGCGGACGCGGACGCGGCTCCGCAGGGGCCCCTCGATCCGCTGGAGGAGGCGGTGGCCGAGGTGTGGGCGCACACCCTCGGGGTGGAGCGCTCCCGGCTGGAGGGCCGCTCGGACTTCCACCGGCTGGGCGGGGACTCGCTGTCCCTGCTCACCATGATCGCCGGGGTGTGCCGGTCCGTGCTGGACGCCGAGGGAGAGGAGGCCTTCATGGCGGAACTGGCGCAGATCGTGGGAGAGCCGACGCTGGACCAGGTGGTCACCCTGTGCCGGAAGGTGACGTCGTCGCCGGACGCGGCTGACCGCCCCTGATCCGGTACGGGGCGGCGCGGGGCCGCCGCGGTCATGCCGGCTGCTCCTTCTCCGCGCCCGCCTCCCCTTCCTTCTCCGCGTCCTCGTCCCCTTCCTTGTCCCCTTCCTTCTCCGTGCCGGCGCGCTGAGCGGGGATGGCGCGGTCGTTCTGCAGGAGCCAGAGTTCGCGGAACAGGCCGGGCTCGGTGGTGAGTTCCTCGAAGGTTCCGGTCTGGATGATCCGGCCGTGGTCCAGGACGACGATCCTGTCGGCGATGGCCACGTTGGCGAGCCGGTGTGTCACGAGGACGACGGCGCGGTCCTCGGCGACCTCGCGCAGGCCGGTGAAGATCCGGTGCTCGGCGCGGGCGTCGAGGGCGCTGGTCGGTTCGTCCATGACCAGGAGTCCGGCCGGGCGGTGGAAGGCGCGGGCGATGGCGATGCGCTGCCACTGTCCGCCGGAGAGTTCGACGCCGCCGAACCATTCCCGGGCGAGCAGGGTGTCCAGGCCGCTTCGGAGGTGGTCGACGACTTCGTGGGCTCCGGCGCGTTCGGCCGCCTGATGGACGGTCCGGTCGCCGCCGTGGGGCTGTCCGAGGGTGATGTTCTCGCGAGCCGTGAGGGGCCAGTGGGCGAAGTCCTGGGGGACGACCGCGGTCTGCTGCCACAGGGCGTGGGGGTCGAACTCGCCGGTGTCGCGGCCGTCCCAGGTGACGCGCCCGCGGGTGGGCAGGTACAGGCCGGACAGGAGTTTGGACAGGGTGGTCTTGCCGGATCCGTTCTCGCCGACCAGGGCGAGGACTTCGCCGCGGCGGACCTCCAGCGTGACGCCGTCCAGCGCGGGCTCGTCGGCGCCGGGGTAGACGTAGGTGAGGTTCTCCGTCCTGACGGTGTCCGGGGAGGCGGGAGAGCGGGTCCCGCGGTCCATGCGGTGGCCGCCGGCTTCCTCGATGAAGTCGACCCAGTCGTCGAAGTACAGCCCGGTGCGGAAGAGCTGGGTGCCGTAGCCGACGAGGCCGCGCAGGGACGAGCCGACGGTGCGCAGGGCGAACACCGCGGTTCCGGCGGAGGCCACGGACATGTGGCCGGTCGCCAGGAGGGCCGCGAGCGCGCTCCAGACGACGAGGGAGCCGACCCCGCCCGCGAGGGCGCCGAGGAGCTGGAAGCGGCCTCCCCGGTTGATGGCGGTGTCGGTGATGGAGTCCACGCGGGCGCCGATCTTCCGGTACAGGCCGAGGAGGAAGGGGGCCATGGTGCCGGCCCGGACCTGGTCGGCGGTCTCCTTGTCCACGATGTACCAGCGCAGCAGGGCGAGGATGCGCCGCTCGGACGACATGGCGCGGCTGGCTTCGTACGTGACCTGGGCGCTCTTCATGCTGGCGAGCCCTTGCGGGAGGACGGCCAGGAGGAGCAGCGGGAGGAGGACCGGGTGCAGGGCGGTCAGGACGCCGGCGGCGGCGATGATGGAGGCCAGGCAGGCCATGAGCTGCTGGGACTGGGTGATCAGGTCCTGGGCGAGTTCGGCGCCCCGGTCGGCGTTGTCCCATCTGTCGTTGAAGCCCGGCTGGTCGTAGGCGGTCAGCTCGGCCGCGACCGCCGCGTTCAGCATCTCCAGCTCGGCCTCGCGGGAGATCCGCGGGGACAGCCGCCAGGACAGGTTCGTGATGGCGATGGCGAGCAGAGCCCGGGATCCGGCCGCGACGGCGAGGGCGGTGATGGCCGGGGCGGCGCTCGTGAGCCGGTCCTGGATGTGCCCGGAGGCGACCAGCGCGGTGATGGTGCTGGTCGTGGCCACCAGGCCGAACGCTTCCAGAGCGGCCGACAGCCCCTGACAGGTGAGCAGGCAGACGACGGCCCGCCGGTCGATCTTCCAGGCGAGGGCCAGGGCGCGGCGCACGAGGTACGGAAGGCGCCGGGCCATGCCCCACGTGGTGGCCGGGTGGCGGCGCAGGACGGTGAGCCGAGGGGACTCGAACCGGAGTTCCTCGGCCGGTTCGTCGGCGGCGGGTTTGCCGGAGGCGGGTTCGTCGGAATCACTGGCTGCGCTCAAGTCGGTCCTTTTCGCCGTGAAGTTGGGCATGCCAGAGTGCGCCATACCGGACGTTCCCGGGAATGGCGCAAGCCCAAGATCCACTCGAACTCGTGAACCGCGCGGCGTGTCGGCGCACACATCGAGCAAGATCCTTCATGCAAACATTTGATCTCTCCATGGGAAAGTCATTAAGGTCTTGCTCCAGTCCTCGCTCAGGTGATCACTCAAGGCAGAAGGAGCGCACCCCTGTGGCGTCCCATCGTCGACCCAAGCAGCCGAGCCGCACCCGTGTGACCGTGCTGACCACCGCGGCCGCCGCTGCCGTCGTGCTCAGCGCGAACGCCGCCGACGCCGCCCCGAGTGAGAAGCTCGGCAAGGACGAGGTCAAGGCGAAGGTCGACAAGCTCTACGAGCAGGCGGAGCAGGCCACCGAGAAGTACAACGGGGCCAAGGACAAGCAGCAGAAGCTGCAGAAGGAGGTCTCCACCCTCCAGGACGGCGTCGCGCGGGGTCAGCAGGATCTGAACAAGCTGCGCGACGGCCTGGGTTCGCTGGCCACCGCCCAGTACCGCTCCGGCGGCATCGACGCCTCGGTCCAGCTCTTCCTCTCCTCCGACCCGGACGACTTCCTCGACAAGGCCTCCACGCTCGACCAGTTGAGCGCCCAGCAGGTCGACGCCCTGAAGAAGATCCAGGGCAAGCAGCGTGAACTCGCCCAGGAGCGCGCCGAGGCCACCGAGAAGCTCAAGGACCTCGCCGCCACCCGCACCGAGCTGGGCACCAAGAAGAAGGAGGTCCAGAGCAAGCTCGCGGCGGCCCAGAAGCTGCTCAACACCCTGACCGCCAAGGAGAAGGCCGCGCTCGCCACGGAGCAGGCGCGGGCCGACCGCTCCGCCACCGCGCGCGTGGACCTCGGCAACGACAGCTCCCCCTCCGGCCGCGCCTCCGCCGCCTTCGCCGCCGCCCAGAGCCAGCTCGGCAAGCCCTACGTGTACGGCGCCACCGGCACCGCCTCCTACGACTGCTCCGGCCTGACCTCGTGGGCGTACGCGCAGGCCGGCGTCTCCATACCGCGCACCTCCGAGGCCCAGACGGGCGCCGGGACCCGCCTCACCCGGAGCCAGCTCCAGGTCGGCGATCTGGTCTTCTTCTTCAACGACCTGCATCACGTCGGCCTGTACGCGGGCAACGGCCAGATCCTGCACGCCCCCCGGACCGGCACGGTCGTACGGTACGAGTCGATGGACACCATCGGCGGACCGTTCATGTTCGGCGTCCGGGTCTGAGCGGTCCGTCCGCGATCACGGACGGACCGGCCGACGGCGCGCTGGGTGTGCGTCACATCCCTGTCGTGCGCGTTCCGTTCCCTTACCTTCTGTGCCAGCACAGAAAGGTTTGTCGTGCGGGTACTGTTCACCACGCTCGGTAGTCCCTCCCACGGCCGCGCCCAGTTGCCCCTGGCCAGGGCGCTCGCGGCGGCCGGCCACGACGTGCTCGTCGCCACCGCCCCGTCGCTCGTCCCGCTCTTCGCGCAGGACGACGTCCGGGTGAGCGCCTGTGTCGGCGAGTTCTCCGTACGGTCCTTCATCACCGCGGACGTGCTCGCGCAGGCGTCCCGGAGCAGTCCGGAGGGCGAGGCGCGGCACGGCCTGCTGGAGCGGGCCATGCTCCTGGCCATGTCCGGGCCGATGGCCGAGGTCCTCCTGGAGCGGATCCTGCCGGTTGCACGGGAGTTCCGCCCCGACCTGATCCTCCGTGACGGCATGGACCTCAGCTCCTGCCTGACCGCGGAACACCTCGGCGTCCCGCAGCTGCCGACCCCGTCGGGCGCCGGCAACACCGTCGATCCCGCCCAGGTGCTGCCCCGCCTCAACGCCGTACGGCGGGAACAGGGGCTGCCCGACCGGGAGGACCCGCTGTCGATCGTCCCCCACGGGCGTATCGACTACGTACCGGCGGCGTTCTCGTTCGCCCGGCACCTGCCCCCGTCGTGGGCGTACCGGCAGACCGTGGCCGTGGAGCACCGGTCGGTCCTGCCGCGCTGGATCGCGGAACTGCCCACCGACCGCCCCCTGGTGTTCGCCGCGCTCGGCACCGCGCTCCCGATGATCCGGGAGCAGACGGCCGCCGCCCCCGCCCAGGAGCAGCTGCCGGTCCCGCTGCCCGACCCGGTGGTGACGCTGCGGTCGATGATCGAGGCGGCCGGACGGCTGGAGGAGTGCACGGTCGTCGTCGCCACCTCGGGTCTCCCGGCGGACACCGAGGGCCTGCCCGCGCATGTGCGCGTCACCGACCGGGTGCCGCAGCCCCTGCTGCTGGAGTCCGTCGACGCGTTCCTCACCCACGGCGGCTTCAACAGTGTCCGCGAGTCGCTGCGCACGGCCACCCCCATGGCGGTACTGCCCCAGTTCGGCGACCAGTTCAGCAACGCGCACCGGGTGCAGGAGCTCGGGCTCGGCCGGCCGATCGACGACAGCACGCCGGACGGCATCGCCGCGGCCGTACGCGAGGTGCTGACCGATCCGCGCATCCGCGCCCGGACCCGCGAGGCCCGGCTGGCCATGCTGGCGCTGCCGGAAATCGAGAGTGCCGTCGAGGACCTGAAGAAACTCGCCTGAGATCATTGACGCGATCATGGCCGCGCCTTACGTCCTGAGCGACCATCCGAACCATGTTCGACATATCGAGCATGCCGTCGTGTGCTGAGCCTCGGCGACGCCACGGACTACGGCCTGCACCTGGCCGTCAGCCAGGACGCGCTGGAATGGACACCGCTGAACCAGAACGACCCCGTCGTCACCCCCACCGAGGGCGGCCTCGGGCTGCGCGACCCGTTCGTGCTGCGCAGGCAGGACGGCACGTTCGTCGTCCTCGCCACCGGTCTCAAGGGCACCGACTGGAACTACGTCAGCCAGTACATCCACGTCTGGTACCCGACCGGCCTGGGCGCCGGAGGCGTTCTGGGACGCGGACCGGGTCCAGTACGCGGTGATCTACTCGGCCGTCGACGTGGGCGGCGTCGACTACCTCTGCTTCAAGAAGAACCAGACACTGGTGGACGCCCGCTCCACGTCGCTCGCCCAGACCACGTCCTGCGCATCGACCCGATCTCCACGGCCACGGACCGGCAGGACGCGACGTTCCGGGTCGGAGACTGAGTCCGCGCTCGCACGCGGGCGGCGGTGTCACTCCGGAAGGCTGATGGAGCGGATCTCCTCGATGACGTGGTAGCCGGCGCTGGTGTAGAGGTTCATCGCCACCTCGTTGCCGCCCCACACGGTGAACATCAGCGCCGAGTCGCCGCCCGCGAGCGTCGCCCGCTCGCCGACCGCCATCGCGGCCCGGCCGTATCCCTTGCCGCGGTGCTCCTCCTGGACGTGCAGCGAGTAGCCGTAGGTGACGCCTGGCAGATGACCGTGCTTCAGCCAGCCGGTGCCGAGCCGTTCGCCTTCCGCTTCGAGCACCAGGAACGTGTTGTCGGCCGTCGCCAGTCCCTCGGGAACCAGCTTGGCGAAGTCGTCGTCGGACTTGCGCTCGGCGTCCTTCGGGCTCAGGGTCCCCGAGCGGACGATGTCACCGGCGTAGGAGGCCTTCTCGGCGGCGAGCCAGCCGGAGTACTCGTCCTGTGTCATCGGCCGCGCGGTGACGCCGTCGAACGGCTCCGGCGGGGTGTCGACCCGCCGCACCCTGAGCTGGGCGCGCACGCCGTAACCGTCGAACAGGTCGCCTGCGGGTTCGGTGAGCGGTACGTCCAGCCGGCGTGCGCCGCGCTGTGCGCACCACCGCTCGGCCCAGTCCCGGCCCGCCTGTTCGTGCCCCCGGCCGGCATGGTGCTGGTCCACGCGGAGGTCGCAGATGCGGCCCGCGAGCTCACCCCTGCTGTCGGCCACGTGCACGGCGACGTGCCCCACCCGGACCCCGGCGTCCGTGATCTCGGCGACGGTCCAGTCACCGATGCCGGCACATACGCCCCCCAGCATGCGCTCCCCCCGCGGCCGCGTCGAGCCCGACCGCCGTGCAGGAGGCGCGTCGCCGTCGCTCGAAGTCCTGTCGCCACTGGGTGTTGTCACCGAGCACGTTGAATTCCGTCACCTGCGCACAGTAGTCAGGTTGTCATGGACCTGTGCGGGCATTTTCCGGTGCCGGGGCGTGGACGTGCTGCCGCTCGGCCACCGACGCGGCGTGTTCCCGCACATGGTCGAGGAACCGCGCCGAACTCGGCGGCAGCGTGCGGGAGGTCAGCCGGGCGATGCCGATGTCCCGGGCGCTGTGCACATCGGTGACCCGCAGATACGAGGGCGCATCCGCGGGAGCGGCGGCGTGGGGACGCGGGACGAGTGCGACGCCGAGCCCGGCGCCGACCAGTCCCCGCAGGGTCGCCACCTCGTCCCCCTCGAAGCCCACCTGCGGGGTGAACCCTGCCGTGCGGCACAGCGTTTCGGTGACGGTACGCAGGCCCTGCTCGTGCCGCAGCATGATGAACGGCTCGTCGGCGACCTCGGACAGCCGGGCGCGCCGGCGCCTGGCCAGCCGGTGCCCCGGGGGCACGGCCAGCCACAGCGGCTCGACGAGGAGACGCCGCCACGTGATCAGCGGATGGCCGGGGTCGCCGGCGGTGAGGAGCAGGTCGGCGGTTCCGTCCAGCAGGTTCCGGACGAGCACGCCCTCGCCGGCCTGGCGCAGTTCGAAGCGCGCGCGGGGGAAGCGTTCCCGGAACCCGGTGATCAGCGGCGGCAGCAGCCAGGTGCCCAGGGAGTGCAGGAACGCCAGCGGGATCAGACCCGATTCCGGGGACACGGTCTCGTGCACCGTGCGCAGCCCCCGGTCCAGTTGCTCCAGCGCGACGCCCGCGTGCTGCCGGAAGGCCCGGCCGGCCGGGGTCAGCCGCAGGAGACGGCCCACCTGCTGGAACAGCTCGGCCCCGACCTCGTGTTCCAGCCGTCTCAGCGCCCGTGAGAGGGCCGGCTGTGTCATGTGTGCCTCGGCCGCGACCTGCGTCACCGTCGCTCCGTCGGCCACCGCGACGAAACACCGCAGTACCTGCACGTCCATACAACCCATGTTACTGATGCATGGTTCTCTCGCCATCCAGGCATTGGACGCATGGAATCGCCACGGCGATCCTGGGAGAGGACGCGACGGCCGACCGACGGGAACAGGTGACGACATGAGCGACGCGACGGCCGGGCACCTCGGTCCCAACACCACCGGGAGGACCGGCGGGATACTCGCTCCGCTCGTGCTGCTGACCCTGCTCAGCGGGGTGATCGACGCGGTCGGCCTGCTCGGTCTGGGCCATGTGTTCGTGGCGAACATGACCGGCAACCTCGTCCTCGTGGGCCTGGGTCTCGCCGGCTCGCCCGACTCCTCCTTCATGGGCGCCTTGGCGGCACTCGGCGGCTTCCTGTTCGGCGCCCTGCTGGTCCGGCACGCGGCGCCGCGCCACGCCGCGAACCGGACACTGCTGGGCGGGTGCGCGGCGCTGGAGGCCGCCCTGTTCACCGTGGCGACGTCGGCGTGGTCCTACGGAGCCGGTCCGGGGCCCGCGCTCGTCCCGGTCCTCCTGTGTGCCGTGGCGCTGGGGATGCAGAACGCCGTCGTCAAGCGGATCGGCGTGCCGGGAGTCACCACCACGGTCATGACCAGCACCCTGACCGGCCTGATCGCCGACCGCCCGAAGGAGCGCACCTCGTCGACGGCCCGGCGGCAGGCTGTCAGCGTCCTCACCCTGGTCACCGGCGCCGCACTGGGCACGGCCGCCGTCCGGCTGGCCGGCCCGCGGTGGACGCTGACCCTGGTGACCGCGCTCGCCGTCGCCGCCGCACTCACCTGTGTACGGCGCGGTCCCGCGCCCGTCCCGGCGCCGCGTGAGCCGGACCACATCGCTGTGGAGGGATGAGCGGGCGCCGCGCCGGATGCGGGAGAGTCCGCTGTTCGCCGTGTGCCTGCGGGTCGCCGGTGTGCCGGAAGCGGTGACGCCGTTGCCGCCGTGGTACGGACGGCCGCGCTCCGCGCGATGTCCAAACTGCGGCTCATCGCGCGGCGGAAGGGCGTGTGCGCCTCCTGCCCCGTTCGCCGCACTGCCCGGTACCGCGTCGGCTGCATCCGGGCCGCCGGGTCCGGGCCGAGCGCTCCCCCACCCGTCGTAGGCGTGCGCCGCCCCGCGGCCCGCCCCACGTCGGGGCGACGGCACGCTACGACGGTCGGCCGAACTTCCGTGCTCCCGTGCCTACTTGTGTGCGCACTTGCCAGCAGACTTGACGGGTCGTCAGGAAATCGGGCGGTGGCACGCGGCGGCGCACTGGACCCCGTGAGCTCTGCGCGCCTTGTGAGCGCCCGGGCGGCACTGCCGTACTGCCTACAGCCCGCCGGACCGGCCGGCGGGCGGGAACCGCAGTGGAGAGGAAGGCCTATGACCGCACGACGGCCCCACCGCCGCACCGTGCCCCTACGGCTCCTGCCGTCGCTCCGTACCGCTCTCGCCCTCGGCGGCTTCGGCATCGTTCTGCCGCTCCTCGCACCGGCCGCCTCCCACGCCGCCTCCGGCACCGCGTGGGACCGGGTCGCCGGGTGCGAGAGCGGCGGCAACTGGAGCATCAACACCGGCAACGGGTTCTACGGCGGGTTGCAGTTCACCCGGTCGACATGGGCGGCATACGGCGGGACCGCGTACGCGCCGCGGGCCGATCTGGCGAGCCGGGCGGAGCAGATCAACGTGGCGGAAGCGGTGCTCGCCCGGCAGGGGCCGGGAGCCTGGCCGGTCTGCTCGGTACGGGCGAACCTCACGCGGAGCGACGGACGGAGCGCGCCGCTCGCACGCCCTGCCACTCCCCCGCACCCCACCACGCCGCTGCGCCCCGCCACCCCCGTGCGCCCCACCCCAGAGTCCCGCCCGCGCGCCGCCAACGGCCACCGCTCCCGCGGCTCCTACACCGTGCACGAGGGCGACACCCTGTCCGGTGTCGCGCAGCAGACCTCCGTCCCCGGCGGCTGGCACCGGCTGTACGACACCAACCGGAGCGTCATCGGCCCGGACCCGGACATGATCCGGCCGGGGCAGCGGCTCGCCCTGCCTCCCGCCGACTGAGCGCTCCGCTGGAAGTACCGCGATGGGCCGTCGTTCGTCTGCGCCGCAGTGGTGGTTGGTCGCGCAGTTCCCCGCGACCCTTCGGGGCGCCGTCGAACCGCAGCGGACTTCGCCGGCCCCGCTCGGCGAGTCCGTCCGCCGGCCGGCACGTCCGTGCGGTGGGGCGGGGAGCGTCGCTCCCCGCCCCACCGCACGGGCCTGCGGGTTGGGCCTCGTCGCGTCAGATCACCGCGTCGGCGAACATGCAGGCGGCCACCGCCAGCAGCGCCACGGCGAAGATCCGCCGCAGGGTCCCGCCCTTCACCTTCGCCCCCAGGCGTCTGCCGTCCCACGCCCCGAGGATCGCGGCGCCCGCGAAGGGGCCGACGACCGCCCAGTCGAGATGGTCCACGGTGCCGCCGCGCAGACCGAGCGCCGCCAGGGAGTTGACGGTGATGACCAGCAGGCTGGTGCCCACCGCCGCACGCATGCGCAGCCCGAGCACTCCCACGAGCGCCGGTACGGCGAGGAAACCGCCGCCGACCCCGAGGACGCCGGTCACCGTGCCGAGTCCGGCGCCGGCCGCCGCCGCGCGCCCGGGCCGCACCTCCCGTACGCCGCCGTCCTCCGGCCCCGGCCGCAGCATGCGGATCGCCGCGACGGCCGCGACCAGCGCGAATCCGGCCGACAGAGCACCCGCCGGAAGGTGCCCGGCGAGCACGGAGCCCAGCATCGCCGGGCCGATGCCCGCTGCCGCGAACAGCAGCCCCATGCCCCAGCGGACATGACCGTCCCGGGCGTGCGCGGCCAGTGCGGTGCCCGAGGTGAGGGCCACGATCACCAGTCCGGCGGTGGTGGCCGCCACCGGGGTGAAGCCGAGCAGGTAGATCAGGGCCGGTACGGCGAGGACGCTGCCACCGCCGCCGAGCGCGCCCAGTGCCAGCCCGATCACGGCGCCGGCCACGACGGCGAGGATCAGGGCGCTCACGCGACCGTGCCGCGCAGGCCCCGCGCGTCCACCACCGCAAACCCGGCCTCCGCCCAGTCCCGCATGCCGCCGATCACGTCGACGGCCCAGGAGCCGTGGGCGCCCAGCAGTTCGACGGCCCGCCGCGAACGGGTGCCCGAGCGGCAGATGACGATCAGGCACCGTCCCTGGATCTCGTACGGCAGCCGCTTGCCCTCGTAGAGCGCGGTGAGGGACAGGTGGACGGCTCCGGGGACATGGCCCGCGTTCCATTCGTCCGGTTCCCGGACGTCCAGCAGGACGGGCGGGTCGGCGTCGACGCTCGTCGCGGCCCGCACGGCGTGTCCGGTGCGTTCGGCCGCTTCCTGCACGGTGATCCGGCCTGTGCCGGAAGGGGATGACTCCATGGGGGCGCTCCTCGCCTCTCGTACGGTGTGGATGTCGCGGCCGGCTCAGGCGGTGCGGAGGGGGAGCCCGGTCGACTCGGCCGTGTCGAAGCTGTCGTCGACCGCGACGACGACACGGCCTGCCGCGTCGAGCAGCGAGGCGGCGATGGCGGCACGCATGCCGCCCGCGCAGTGCACCCAGACCTCGCCGGCCGGCACCTCGCCGAGGCGGCGCTGCAGCGTGTGCAGCGGGATGTGGACCGAGCCCTCGATGAATCCGGCGGCCCGCTCCCGGTCACGGCGGACGTCCAGGACGACCGTGCCCTCGGCCGGGTGCCGTGCGGCGAGGTCCGCGAAGCCGGCGCGGGGGAAGGCGGCCAGGGCCTCGCCCTCCATCGTCCAGGCGGACGGGTCTCCGGTGGCGGCGGCGGCCGGGCGGTCGATGCCGACGCGGACCAGCTCACGCTGGGCATGGGCCAGTTGCTCGGGCGACTCCGCCAGGAGCGTGACCGGCCTGCCCCAGGGGATCAACCAGGCCAGATAGGTGGCGAGTTGGCCCTCGGCCTCGACGTTGTAGGTGCCGGCGACGTGCCCCTCGGCGAACGCGATGCGATGGCGCAGGTCGACCACCCACTCCCCGGCGGCCAGCCGCGCCGCGATCTCCCGGGCGTCGGCGACGGCGGGCGGGGTGAGGTCGACGGGTGCCGGTCCGGCGGCGTTGGCGGGGCCCATGTGCGCGTAGTACGCGGGGACGTCGTCGAGTCCCGCGAGCATGCGGGGGATGAACGTGTCGGCGTCCTCGGTGAGCGCCTCGTTGGACGCCTTCTCCTTGCCGATGGTGGTCTCGGTCCCCTCGGCCCGGCCGGCGGAGCAGAAGCTGCCGAAGCCGTGCGTCGGCAACACGGCGGTGCTGTCGGGCAGTTCGGCGGCGAGGCGGCGGGCGGAGGCGTGCTGGGCGCGGGCCAGGTGCTCGGTGAGGCGGGGTTCGACCAGGTCGGGGCGGCCGACGGTGCCGATCAGCAGCGAGCCGCCCGTGAACACCGCGACCGCCGTGCCGTGTTCCTCCAGGACGTAGGCGGTGTGGTGCGGGGTGTGTCCGGGGGTCGCGAGGGCCCGCAGGGTGAGGTCCGTGTCGACGGCCGTGCGGTCGCCGTCGTGGACGGGTATGCGCGCGAAGGACACACCGGCCCCGGCGGGTACGAGATAGGCGGCACCGGTGAGCCGCGCGAGTTGCAGGCCGCCGGTGACGTAGTCGTTGTGGAGGTGGGTCTCGACCACATGGGAGATCCGCACTCCCCTGCGGGCGGCGGCAGCCAGCACCCGGTCGGCGTCGCGCGGCGGGTCGACGGCCACGGCCGTGCGCCGGCCGCCCGCCAGATAGCTGCGGTTGCCGAGCCCGGCCACCTCGATCGTGTCGACGAAGAACATGTCAGGCACTCCCTCCACGCGGCCCCACCTTCAACCGGTATGCGGCAGCCGCGGGTTCGCCGCGCGGCACCGTCCCGTCACCGCACCGCATCGAGCCGCCGTCCGCTGCGGGCCGGGCGGGTGAACCGGGACCCTGCCGGGTCGAGGCGGTAGCCGGCCCGGGCGTCGAACTGCGCGAGGACGCTGAAGCGGTCGGCGCGGATCAGCGTGGTGCGCCATTCGACGGTGCGGCCGTGGGTGCGGCCGAGCCGCTGGATGGAGAACGCGGCCACGCCCTCGGGAAGGTCGAGCAGCCGTCGCTCGGCGGGGGTCGGGACGACCGCGTGGATGCGCTCCTCGCCGCCGACGAGGCGGATGCCGCACCGGTCGGCGAGTTCGTCGTAGAGCCCCGTGTGGCCGAAGTCGGTGCCGAGCAGTGCGCGGGCGTCCGCGGCGAGCAGCCACACCTTGTCGTGGGCCAGCGGCTCCCCGTCGGCGAGGCGGATGCGTTCCAGGTACAGCAGGGGTGTCGACTCCTCCATGCCCAGCCGCACCGCCACATGGGCGTCGGCGCGGACGTCGAGGGTGCGGACGATGCTCCGCTGTTCGAGCCCGGACGCCTCGACGGAGGCGAACAGGCTGTAGAGGGCGCCGAGGGGCTGCTCGATGCCGGCCTCGCCGACCGGCCGCTGCCGTCGTCCTCGCGCGGCGGTGACCAGGCCTTCCTCACGCAGTTCGCGCAGCGCCGCGCGGATGGTGTGCCGGCTCACCCCGTACCGCGCGGCGAGTTCGTTCTCGCCGGGGAAGGAGTCGCCGAACTCCCCTTGCGCCAGGCGGCCCCGGAGGTCGTCCCGCACATGACGCCACAGCGGAGTCCCGTCCCGGCCCGCCGAGGGAGTGGGTTCCTCACTCATGCCACTCACCACCCATGCCCTTCACCATGATCATCGTTCTTGTGTACGTACATTTGGAAAGCTAATGTACGTACATTAACCCGCACGGACGAACGAGGGAAGGCGCACATGACGATCGACGCTCACCACAGGGTCCTGATCGTGGGCGGCGGAAGCGCCGGCATCAGCGTCGCGGCCCGCCTGCGGCGCAGCGGGGTCGGCGGCATCGGGCTCGTCGAGCCGTCGGCGACGCACTACTACCAGCCGCTGTGGACGCTGGTCGGCGGCGGCCGGGCGGACGCCCGGACGAGCGCCCGCCCCCAGCGGTCCGTGCTGCCGCGAGGCGTCTCCTGGATCCGCGGCCGCGTGGAGAGCGTGGACCCCGCCCAGCGGACGGTCGGCACCGCCGACGGCAGGACCCTCGGCTACGACCGGCTCGTCGTCTGCCCCGGCATCCAGCTCGACTGGGACCGGGTGCCCGGGATGGCCGAGGCTCTCACCGCACCGCACACCTCCAGCAACTACAGCTACGAACTGGCTCCCAGGACCTGGGAGTTGATCCGCTCGATGCGCTCGGGCACCGCCGTGTTCACCATGCCGGCGGGGCCGATCAAGTGCGGCGGAGCGCCGCAGAAGATCGCCTACCTCGCCGCGGACCACTGGCGCGAGCAGGGGGTGCTGAAGGACATACGGGTGGTGCTCGTGCTGCCCACGCCGGGCATGTTCGGGGTGCCCGTGTTCGCGAAGGAACTGGAGCGGGTCGCGGCCCGCTACGGCATCGAGGTGCGCACGAACAGCGAACTCGTCGAGGTGGATCCGGACGCCCGCGCCGCCGTCGTCCTCGACCACGCGTCCGGCGCCGAGGACTCGATCCGGTTCGACATGCTGCACACGGTGCCGCCGCAGTCGGCGCCGGACTGGCTCAAGGCGACACCACTGGCCGATCCCGCCGATCCCGCCGGGTACGTGGAGATCGACAAGCACACCATGCGCCATGTGCGCCACCCCGAGATCTTCGCTCTCGGTGACGCCGGCTCCTCGCCCAACTCCAAGACCGGGGCCGCGATCCGCAAGCAGGCGCCGGTCGTCGCCCGCAACATCGCCGCGAGCCTCGCGGGCACGGGTGCGCCGCCCGCGTCGTACGACGGATACTCCTCCTGCCCGATCACCACGTCACGGCACCGCATGCTGCTCGCCGAGTTCGACTACACCCTGCGGCCCCGTCCCACCTTCCCCCTCCTCGACACGACCCACGAGCGCCGGGACATGTGGTACCTCAAGCGGTACGGGCTGCCGTTCCTCTACTGGAACCTCATGCTGCGCGGGCTCGCGTGACACATGGCCGGTGCCTACGCGAACCGGCTGCCGGCGACGAGAAGCCGGGCAGAGCCGAGTTGGTCGAAGGCGTGGACCGCGGGCCGGGGAACGGGCCCCTGACCGCCTTCCCGGCGACCGGACCCGCCTCGTCCGGCCCGCCGGGCACGGCCTGCGCCGGTCGCCCCGCGCGACCGTCTCCGCGCCGGGCGATACCACCGCTCCGACGCCGCCGACGTCCGGGCTCCAGGACTCCCGGACTCAGACCACCGCGCCGATGACCTCGTCGGTGACCCACCGGGCGACACCCACCGGGTACGGCGCCGGCAGGCCGAGGACGAGGTGCCGGAAGCCGGCGTCGAGGGCCTCGGCGATCGCGTCCCGGGTGCTGTCGGGGCGGTCGTAGGAGACGGGCAGGTGCATCGAGCGGGTGATCGTGGCCGGGTCGCGGCCGATCTCGGCGCACGCGCGGTCCAGCAGGGCGCTGCGCCGGACGGCATCGGCGATGTCACCGCCGGGGATGTTCCAGGCGTCGGCGTGCTCGGCGACCACGCGGAGGGTCGCGGCCGAGCGGCCGCCGACGAGGATCGGCGGGTGGGGGCGCTGGACCGGCTTGGGGTTGGCGAAGGCTCCGGTGAGCCGGTGCTGGGTGCCGTGGAAGTCGAAGGGTGCGGGCTCGGTCCACAGGCGGCGGATCAGCGCGCAGGCCTCGGCGAGGCTTTCGACGGCGTCCGCCGTGTCCTGGAAGGGCAGGCCGTGTGCCGGGTACTCGCGCCGGGCCTCGGGCGGGTTCGGCCGTGAGCCGACGCCGATGCCGAAGTCGAGTCGCCCGCCGGAGACGACGTCGACCGTCGTGGCGATCTTGGCCAGCATCGCGGGCGGCCGGAAGCGGTTGCTGGTCACCAGGAGGCCGAGCCGCAGCCGCCGCGTCTGCGCGGCCAGGGCGGCGAGCAGGGTCCAGCCTTCGAGGATCGGGCCGTCCGGGTCGCCGGCGATCGGCATGAGGTGGTCGAACAGCCAGGCGTGCTCGATCTCGGGGATGGCGTCCGCCTCGCGCCAGACCCGCAGGACGTCGTCGTACGTCACCTGCATCGGCGCGGTCATGATCCCGAAGCGGGGCCGGGGGGTGGGTGTCATGAGTGTGCCTCTTCGGTCGTCTGCGGGTCAGCGGCGCCGGCGCAGGGCCGGGTCGAGCAGCGCGGGCGGGGTGTCGGACTTCTCGTCCGGGGCCAGATCGGTACCCGGGGCGACGATCGCGTCGACGGCGTCGAGCACGTCGGGCGGCAACACGCTGTCGGCTGCGGCGAGTTGGGCGTGCAGGTGGTCCAGGATGCGCGGGCCGACGAGGGCGCTGGTCACGGCGGGATGCGCGGTGACGAAGCCGAGCGCGAGCTGGATCAGGGTCAGACCGGCCTCGTCGGCGACCTTCACCAGCTTCTCGACGGCTTCCAGCCTGGCCCGGTTGGCGGGGATCGTGGTGTCGAAGCGCCGGGGCAGGAAGGTCGCGCGGTGGGTGCTGACGTCCCGGCCCGCGCGGACGGCGCCCGACAGCCAGCCCGAGGCCAGCGGACTCCAGACCAGCACCCCGAGCCCGTACTCCTCGGCCGCCGGCAGCACATGGGCCTCGATGCCGCGCTGGAGGACGGAATAGCTGGGCTGTTCGGTGACGTAACGGCTCAGGTGATGGTCGCGGGCGGCCCACTGGGCCTGCACGATGCGGTACGCCGGGAAGGTCGAGGAGCCGAAGTAGCGGATCTTTCCCGCGCGTTGCAGGTCGGTCAGGGCCGACAGCGTCTCCTCGTCGCTGGTGTCCGGGTCCCAGCGGTGGATCTGGTAGAGGTCGACGTGGTCCACACCGAGCCGGCGCAGGCTGTTGTCCAGCGCGGTGACCAGCCAGCGGCGCGAGCCGCCCCGGTGGTTGCGCTCGTCGCCCATCGGCAGGGCCGCCTTCGTGGCCAGCACGATGTCGTCACGGCGGCCGGCGAGGGCCTTGCCGACCATCTCCTCCGACTCTCCGGCGCTGTACACGTCGGCGGTGTCGATGACGTTGATCCCGGCATCGAGGGCGGTGTCGACGAGGGCGGTGACCTCGTCCTGGGTGGTGCGCCCCATCGCGCCGAAGTTCATCGCGCCGAGTGCGAGGGTGCTGACCTGTACGCCGGTGCGGCCCAGGGTGCGGTACTGCATGACCGTTCTCCTCAACAGGGAGGGTGCCGGGCGGCGGGGCACGACTTGGCTGCCGGCCGCCGCTCTGACACCATGAGCAAACGGAACCGTGTTCCGGTAATGACGATACGGAACACGGTTCCGCTTAGCAAGGCGAGCAGGCGCACAGGCCGGCAGCGGAGGAGCGACGCGGTGAACGACGGCAGCCACGAGGACGCGGAGCGCGGGACCCCGTCCCCGCGCGCGGAGGACGCCCGGCGCACGGGCACCCAGCGCAAGGACGCCCGGCGCAACAAGGAGACGTTGCTCGACGCGGCGGCGCAGGTGTTCGTCACCTCGGGCGTGGACGCGCCGGTCCGTGACATCGCGGCGCGGGCCGGGGTCGGGCTCGGCACGATCTACCGGCACTTCCCGACCCGCGCGGAGCTCGTCATCGCCGTCTACCGGCACCAGGTGGAGAGCCTCGCCGAGGCCGGTCCGCGCCTGCTGGCGGCCGCCGGGAGTCCGCACGCCGCGCTCGGCCGCTGGATCGGCCTCTTCGTGGACTTCCTGGTCACCAAGCACGGCCTCGCCGCCGTCCTCCAGTCCGACAACACCGGCTTCCAGGCGCTGCACTCCTACTTCCTCGACCGCCTCCTGCCGGTCTGCGCCGAGTTGCTCGACGCCGCGGCCGCGGCCGGCGAGATCCGGCCGGGCCTGACGGCCTACCAACTCATGCGCGGCGTCGGCAACCTCTGCGTCGGCGCGGAGAGCGACACGCGCTACGACGCCCGCCGTCTGGTCGCACTCCTGGTCGCGGGCCTGCGCGGCGACGCCGTGCCTCAGGCGTAGTGCCGGTAGACCGCCTGCGCCACACACACCGGCTTGGGGCTGCCCTCGGCCTCGACGGTGAAGGTCAGCAGCATCTGGACGCCGCCGCCCTTGACCTCCGCCACGGAGTCGACGACGCCGTGCAGCCGGATCTTCGCGCCGACCGGCACCGGGCCGGGGAAACGGACCTTCTCCAGGCCGTAGTTGACGCTCATCGAGATGCCGGTGATGCGCAGCAGGTCGCCGAAGAGCGGGATGATCAGGGAGAGGGTGAGATAGCCGTGGGCGACGGGACCGCCGAAGGGGCCGGTCTTCGCCCGCTCCGGGTCGGTGTGGATCCACTGGTGGTCGCCGGTCGCGTCGGCGAAGGTGTCGACGCGCTCCTGGGTGATCTCCAGCCAGTCGGTACGGCCGAGGTCACGGCCGGCGAGGGCGAGGAGTTCTTCGAGACCGCGTGCTTCGGTGGGCATGGGGGTGCTGCCTTTCCTGGGTACTGGTCGGATCAGGACTGGGCGTAGGAGGCCCGTACGGCAGCCTTGACGATCTTTCCCGAGGCCGTACGGGGCAGACTCTCGGCGAGGGTCACCGTCTGCGGGATCTTGTACTTGGCCAGCAGGGTCCGTGCGTGGGCGAGGATCTCGCCGGCGTCGGCGCGGGCCCCGGGGTCCAGGACCAGGACCGCGTGGCCGACCTCGCCCCAGACCTCGTGCGGCACCCCGACGACCGCGCACTCGCGGACGGCGGGGTGGGTCAGCAGGGCGGCCTCCACCTCGGCCGGGTACACGTTCTCGCCGCCCGAGACGAACATGTCCTTGACCCGGTCGACGATGTAGGCATATCCGTCGTCGTCGGTGCGTGCCACGTCACCGGTGCGCAGCCAGCCGTCGTCGGTGAGGGCGGCCGCGGTGTCCTGCGGGCGGTTCCAGTAACCGGCCATGACGTTCGGGCCGTCGACGAGGATCTCGCCCCGCTCCCCCGGCCGCGCCGCACGGCCGTCGGGGAGCGCCACGCGCGCGTCGGTGAAGAAGTGCGGCACACCCGCGGAGCCCGCCTTCGCCGAGGTCTGCTCACGGTCCAGGAAGAGGACGCCGGGGGACGCCTCGGTCATCCCGTAGCCCTGGCTGAAGGCCAGCCCGCGCGCGAGGTAGGTGTCGATGGTGCGGGCGGGCACCGGCGCGCCGCCGCAGGTCAGGGTGCGCAGGCTGGACAGGTCCGTCGTCGTCCACCGGGGACGCGCGGCCAGGGCGTCGTACATCGTGGGCACCCCGAACAGGTACGTCACGCGCCGGCGCTCGACCACCTCCAGCACCCGCTCGGCGTCGAAGGCGCCCATCAGGACGACCCGGCCGCCCTTGAGGAGGGTGGGCAGACACGTCATGTTCAGCGCGGCGGTGTGGAACAGCGGGGCGACGACCAGGGTGACCTCGTCGCCGGCCAGGTCGCTGTCGACGAGGACGTTGACGCTGTTCCAGGTGATGTTGGCGTGGGTCAGGACGGCGCCCTTGGGACGGCCGGTGGTCCCCGAGGTGTACATGATCATGCAGGGGTCGTCCGGGGCCACGGCCTCGTCCAGCGGGTCGGGCGCGGCGCCGGCGAGCAGGTCGTCGTAGCCGAGGGCGCCGGGAGCGGCCGGGCCGAGGGTGATGCGGTGGCGCACCCCGGTCTCCGCCGCCGCGGCGACGGTGTCGCCCAGTTCGGGGGCGTGCACCAGGACCGTGCTTCCGGAGTCGGCGAGGTGGTACGCCAACTCCGCTGCTGCGAGGCGGGTGTTGAGGGGGACGAAGACGGCGCTGAGCACGCCGGCCGCGAACAGCGTCTCCAGGTATGCGGGATGATTGGGGCCCAGGTGGGCGATGCGGTCGCCGCGCGTGACCCCGAGGGATCGCAACGCGTGGGCGAGGCGCAGAACGCGCTGGTGCAGGGCCCGGTAGGTGATCTCGCCGTCCTCGCGGACGCCCCCGTGGACGCCCTCATGGACGATCGCGATCCGATCCGGGGTCTTGCGGGCCCGGCGGGCGGGCCAGGAGCCGATGCCTCGGTTCAACACGGCGTCTCCCTCAGTCCTTGATCAGGCCGAGCAGGCGGGCGGTGTTCTCCTTGAGGATCCTGGGCCTGACCTCGGGCTTGATGTCGAGCGCGGCGAAGTCGGCGAGCCAGCGGTCAGGTGTGATCACGGGGTAGTCGGAGCCGAAGAGCACCTTGTCCTTCAGCAGGGTGTTCGCGTAGCGCACGAGTTGCGGCGGGAAGTACTTCGGCGACCAGCCCGACAGGTCGATGTAGACGTGCGGTTTGTGCGTGGCGACCGCCAGCGCCTCGTCCTGCCAGGGGAACGACGGGTGCGCGAGGATGATCCGCAGCTCGGGGAAGTCCACGGCGACGTCGTCGACCAGCATCGGATCGGAGTGCTTCAGCCGGATGCCGCCGCCACCGGGGATGCCGGCGCCGATGCCGGTCTGGCCGGTGTGGAACAGGGCCGGTACGCCGAGTTCCTGGATGGCCTCGTACAGCGGGTAGGCCATCCGGTCGTCGGGCGAGAAGCCCTGCAGGCTGGGGTGGAACTTGAAGCCGCGCACCCCGTACTCCGTCACCAGGCGCCTTGCCTCCCGTACGCCGGCGCGGCCCTTGTGCGGGTCGACGCTCGCGAACGGGACGAGGACGTCGGCGTGGGCCGCGCAGCTCTCGGCGACCTCCTCGTTGGCGATGCGGGGACGGCCGGTGGCGTGCTCGGCGTCGACGGTGAACACCACGGCGGCCATGCGGCGTTCACGGTAGTGGGCGGCCATCTCCTCGACGGTGGGCTGCCGGTGGCCGTGCGCCTTGAAGTACGCGGCGGAGGCACCGAGGAGTTCGGGGCTGAGCGAGGCGTGGCCGTCCTTGGACACCTCGGCGTGGGTGTGGACGTCGATGGCGGTCAGCGCACCGACATCGATCGTCGCACGGTGCCTGTCACCCATGTCATGCCTCCGGTACCTGGGGAGCGGGGATGCCGTAGGCCTCGGGCTCGGCGCCCACGCCGGCGTGCCAGCGCTCGGCGATGGCGTCGGCGCTCCAGCCGCCGTCGGCGAAGTCGACGGACTTCTCCCGGGGGTGGGCCCACAGGGCCAGCCGGTCGCCGCCGATGCCGATGGCCTGCCCGGTGACGTCCTCGGCGGCGTCCGACGCGAGGTAGGTGATCAGGCTCGCGACGTCCTCGACGGTGCCGAGGCCCTCGTCCCGGCGCAGCCAGGCGGGCAGCGGGGCGCCGGTGCGTTCGGACTCCTCGATGAGCGGTGCGAAGGCGGGGATGGTCTTGGTCATCTCGGTGGCCGCGACCGGGACGACGGCGTTGACGGTGATCCGGGCACGGGCCAGCTCCAGGGCCCAGGTGCGGGCCATCGCGACGATGCCGGCCTTGGCGGCGGCGTAGTTGGTCTGGCCGAAGTTGCCGCGCTGGCCGGCCGGGGAGGAGATGAGGACGATACGGCCGCCGGTGCCCTGCTCGCGCATGCGCACCGCGGCGGCGCGCGCGCAGGTGAAGGTGCCGCGCAGATGCACCGTGACGACGGCGTCGAAGTCGTCGTCCGTCATCTTCCACAGCACCCGGTCGCGGAGGATGCCGGCGTTGGTGACGAGGACGTCGAGCCGCCCGAACTCCGTCACGGCGGTCTCGACGAGCCGCTCGGCCGCCTCGCCGTCCCCCACCGCCGCCACGACGCCCACGGCGGTGCCGCCCGCTGCGGTGATGCCGTCCACGGCGGCGTCGACGGCGCCGGGGTCGAGGTCGTTGACGACGACGCGGGCTCCGGCCGCGGCAAGGGCCCGGGCGTAGGCCAGACCGAGCCCGCGACCGCTACCGGTGACGACGGCGGCCTTGCCGTGCAGTTCCATGAGTGCGCCTCTTCCCTGGGGTCCGGATCGACCGGACCAGATCGACAATCGACAGGAATCCTGTTGGTCGCGTCAGTGTTCTCTTCCGACAGGAATCCTGTCAATGGCTTAGGCTGGCCGCTGCGACTCGGATCGGCATCGGGGAAGGCACCGGAAAGGCACGGCATGACGCGACCGACGAAACCCGCGACGGCACAAGCCACGGGGGAAGCGGGCCCCCGGGAGGCGGGCCCTGCCGAGGCGGGCCCGTCCCTCCTCTACCTGCTCAAGCGCACCGAACTCGTCGTCCGCGCCCGGCTGGAGGAGCTGGTCAGGCCGGCCGGCATCACCGCGCTGCAGTACACCGCCCTCACCGTGCTGGAGCGGCACGACGGCATCTCCGCCGCCCAGTTGGCCCGGGACTCCTTCGTCACGGCCCAGTCCATGGCCGACATGGTCCGCGCCCTGGAGGCCCGCGAGCTGATCCGCCGTGAGCCCAACCCGCACAACCGCCGGGAGAAGATCCTCCTTCTCACCGAGGCGGGCCGCGACCTCCTGACCGCCTACGCCGAACCGGCCCGCCACCTCGAACACCGCATGCTCCAGGACCTGACCCCGCAGGAGGTCACCCACTTCCGGGACGCACTGAAGAGCGCGCACCGGGCGCTGTCGTGACCACCGCGGACAGCCCGGCGACCGACGCCCCGCACCTGCACGGTGCGCCCTGAGCGGTTCTTCACGGCCCGTACACCCGTACGGCCGACGGCAGTTGACGGTCCGTCGGCCACCGGACACCTGGCCCAGCCGGATTCGGCCGTGCGCGCTGTGACGCGCGGGGCCGCGGGCTTATGGTGAGCCGTCACCTGCGGCCGCCCTGAGGGGGACTGATGTTGCTCGGCACCAGATTCGTCCGTTACGCCACCGGCTGCGCGGCAGCCCTTCTGATCAGTGCCGGACTCACCACGACGGCATCCGCCGACAGCAGCACGGCCGGCCCCAACCCGGTCGCCGAACAGCTCGACGCCTACTGGACCCCGGCCCGGATGGCCGCCGCCCTGCCCGCCGACGTCCTGAAGGGCGCCGAGGACGGTGCCGCGGCGCACACCGTGTCGCCCGCGGTGGACGGGCCGCAGCCGGGCGAGTACATCCCGCCGAGCCGGAGCTTCGACGGCATCCCGCAGGCGGGCACCTTCTTCTGGACCGACGCCACCGGGACCGGCCGCACCTGCAGCGGCTCGGTCGTGCGCAGCGCCGGGCACGACCTGGTGCTGAGCGCCGGACACTGTCTGAAGGGGTACGCCGGCACCTCGCCGAAGCGGCACCTGGCCTTCGTCCCTCAGTACCACGACACGCAAAAGCCCTTCGGGGTCTTCCCGGTGCGGACCAACGGCGTCTATGTGCGCCAGGAGTACTACGACCTGGGCGAGCACGCGGGGGCCGCGTACGACTTCGCCTTCGCCGTCACCGAGCCCAACGAGGACGGAACCCTGCTCCAGGACGCGGTCGGCGGCGTACGGCTGCTCACCGGGACCGGCTACTACCACGCTCCGGTGCGGATGATCGGCTATCCGGCGGGGGCCGAGAAGCCGCTGGAGTGCTGGAGCTGGACCACCCGGTGGGACAGCGACGACCCGGCCGACCCGGGCACGTTCCCGCGCATCGCGTGCGACGCCTTCGTGGGCGGGACCAGCGGCGGCCCCATGCTGCTTCCCCTGCCGGACGGCTGGGGCGTCGTCGGGGTGATCGGCGGCTATCACACGGGCGGCAACACACCCCAGGTCTCGTACAGCGCCTATTTCGGCGCGGCCACCCGGGCTCTGTACGACGCGGCGGTCAGCGGTGCCGCACCGGCCGGCCCGCGGCCCACGGCCGGCTGAGCCCCGTCTCCCCTGGGAATTCCGCGCCCGCACGATGACAGCCAAAAGCCCGTCACCGTGGCACGATGGTGATGACATTCACCCTATATGAGGGGGTGTGCGCCATGGCCGTGTCCGAGGCGCAGCCCGGTCCGAAGACCCACCGACCCGGGCTGCGGCGCGAGATCGGGTTCGTCGGGCTGATCTGGGCCTCCGAGGGCTCGATCATCGGATCGGGCTGGCTGTTCGGCGCCCAGGGGGCGTTGGCGGCGGCCGGACCGGCGGCGATCATCTCCTGGGCCATCGGCGGTGTCGCGATCCTGATCCTGGCGCTGGTCCATGCGGAGCTGGGCGGCATGTACCCGGTGTCGGGCGGCACCGCCCGCTTCCCGCACTACGCGTTCGGCGGCGCCGCCGGGGCCTCCTTCGGCTGGTTCTCCTGGCTCCAGGCGGCCACGGTGGCGCCGATCGAGGTGCTGGCGATGATCACCTACGCCCAGCACTACTCCTGGGCGAGCGGCTGGGAGAAGGTCAGGAGCGGCGAACACGTCCTGACCCCGCCCGGTATCGCGATCGCGGTCGGGCTGATGGCCGTCATCACCGCGGTCAACTTCCTCAGCATCCGGCTGCTGGCCCGCACCAACAGCGCCGCGACGTGGTGGAAGGTCGGCATCCCGCTGCTGACCATCTTCGTGTTCGCCGTCGCCCAGTTCCACACCGCCAACTTCACCGCGGCCGACGGCTTCGACCCGTACGGCGCCAAGGGCATCCTGTCCGCCGTCTCCACCAGCGGCATCATCTTCGCGCTGCTGGGTTTCGAGCAGGCCGACCAGCTCGCCGGCGAGAGCGCCAACCCCAAGCGGGACATCCCGCGTGCCGTGATCGGTTCGATCATCCTCGGCATCCTCATCTACGTCGGACTCCAGGTCGTGTTCCTCGCCGCGCTGCCCGCCTCCCAGATCGGCGGCCACTGGGCCACTTCGGCGTTCACCGCGCTGAGCGGGCCGTTCGCCCAGGTCGCCACGCTCATCAGCCTCGGCTGGCTGGCCACGATCCTGTATCTGGACGCCGTGATCTCCCCCGCCGGCACGGGTCTGATCTACATCACCGGCTCCTCCCGGGTCTCCTACGGCCTGAGCCGCAACGGCTACGTGCCCTCCGCCTTCGAGGCGACCAACCGGCGGGGTGTCCCCTGGGTCGGTCTGATCGCCGCGTTCGTGACCGGCTGCGTCTGCTTCCTGCCGTTCCCCAGCTGGCGTTCCCTCGTCGGACTCATCACCAGCGCGAGCGTGCTCATGTACGCCGGCGCTCCGCTGTCCTTCGGAGTCTTCCGCAACCGGCTGCCACAGGCCCACCGCCCGTACCGGCTGCCGGGCGGCAGCTGGATGTCACCTCTGGCGTTCATCGTCGCCAACCTGCTGATCCTGTGGTCGGGTTGGACCACCGACTGGAAGCTGGGCGTCGCCATCCTCCTCGGCTACGTCATCCTGGTCGCCAACCGCGTGTTCAGGATGAACCCCATCACGCCCCAACTGGACCTGCGTGCCGCCCAGTGGCTACCGGTCTACCTGGTCGGGATGGGTCTCATCGTCTACCTCAGCGACTTCGGGCCGCTCAAGCACCCCTGGTTCCCGCTGTGGTGGGACATCGGCGTGACCGCCGCCTTCAGCCTCGTCGTCTACTACTGGGCGCTGGCGGTGGCCCTGCCGGCCGAGCAGATCCAGCACATGATCGACCAGGTCGTGGTCCCGGAGGAGGAAGAGGTCCACTGACCCCCGCCCGGCCTCACCCCAACCGGAACGTCTGCGCGGCCGAGCCGTCGCAGTCCCGGATCCGCAGCCGGGTGCCGTTCGCCGTCGCCCCGTCCGGCGCGTCCAGACACCGCCCCGACTGGGGATTCAACAGCGAACCATCACCCTGCTGCACCCACTTCTGCCCACCCACCCCATTGCAGTCCCACAACTCCACCTGCGTACCGGCGGCCGTCCCATTGCCGTCGATGTCCAGGCAGCGGCCCAAGGTGCTCAAAGATCCGTCCGCCCGGTGGTACCAGTGCTGGTGGACCGCCCAGGACTGGCAGTCCCAGAGCTGCACGGCCGCGCCGTCGGTGCCGGTGTCGTCGGCCGCGACGTCGACACACGCACCGCCCGGGCCCGCGACGGGCGCTCCCCCGTCGACCGAGAACCTCTGCGCGGCCGAGCCGTCGCAGTCCCGGATCCGCAGCCGGGTGCCGTTCGCCGTCGCCCCGTCCGGCGCGTCCAGACACCGCCCCGACTGAGGGTTCAACAGCGAACCATCACCCTGCTGCACCCACTTCTGCCCACCCACCCCATTGCAGTCCCACAACTCCACCTGCGTACCGGCGGCCGTCCCATTGCCGTCGATGTCCAGGCAGCGGCCGATGGTGGCGAGGCTGCCGTCGGAGCGGTGGGTCCAGTGCTGGTCCTCCGCAAAGGCCTGGCAGCCCCACAGCTGGACGGCCGTGCCGTCGGTGCCGGTGTCGTCGCCGGCCACGTCGACGCAGGTGCCGCCCGGACCGGTGATGGTGTCCTGGGGGCCGTTCGGGACGTTCGTCTGGCCCGCGTAGCCGACGGAGACGATGTTCGCCTGGACCGCGTTCTCGGCGGCGTCGGCCGGGTAGCCGGCGACCATCACGCCCTCGAAGAACGTGCCCATGTTCCAGTTGCTGTTGTCACCGCCGGTGCCGAGGATGACGCCGCCCTCCTGGTGCATGGGCTGATAGCCGCCGCGGGTGGGCAGGGCGCCGTCCCACCACGTCGTCAGCCCGCCCGACTGCGCGTCGCCGCCCTTGAGCGCGTAGCGCGTCTGCCCGTCGTTCTTCAGCACCGCCGTGACGTAGGTGCTGCCGTTGCCCCGGTTGGCGGTGTCGGAGCCGTTGTCGCCCTGGAACATGCCGTTCTCCAGGTCGGCCTCGACCCAGGGGCCGGAGCCGGTGCACGGCGCGAAGTAGCAGGTGGTCGCGAGGCTCACCGCGTCCATGTGGCCGTTGCCCGTGTCGGCCGGGGTGCTCTCGGCGTTGCCGTAGTCGAAGCAGCACGCGGAGCCCACGTGGGTGCCGCTGGCCACCATGTAGGCGCCTTCCGGCCGGCCGTCGACGGCGACGCCGGAGGCGGCTCCGGTGGAACGGTAGCCCACGCCCGGTGAGATCCACACGCCGTACGCCTTGTGGCCGCCGGCGGTGACGGCGATCTCGGCGGCGTCCGCGCCCCGGTCCGCGCCCATCCCGGAGGTGCCCGCCGGGCCGGGTGTCAGGTCGTTGTGGCGTGCGGTCTGGTCGTAGATCCGCGTGACGGCGCAGGTGGTGTCCGCGCAGAACCGGTCCTGCTGCGCGGCGTCGGCGTAACCGCCCGCCGCCAGCAGGCCGATGTCGGCGCCGGCGCCGTCGGAGGCGCGGGTGACCCGGTACAGCGGGCCGTCGTAGCCGGAGAGGAGTGCGCGCACGGTGCTGTGCGCGGCGACGCAGGGCGTGCCGGCGGCGCCGTAGATGTCGCAGGGCAGTTGGCCGCCTGCGGCCCGCGCCGTGCCGGGCAGGCCGATGGCGGCGCCCAGGAGAAGGGCGACGACGGCCAGGAACGACGCGAGCGGTCTTCCGCGATGTGCGCGCATGCTGGGCTCCTCCCTGCGACGGCCGTTGCGGAAGCTACGCACGCCGATGACCCGCGTCAAGATTTGTTGCCTTTTGCCTTATGAGAAGCTCTGGGATTGAGTCAATGTGTGCGATGCCCGCGCAACATGACGTCGCGTCACCCGCGCGTCCTTGACAGCGGGGGCGGAAAGCGCCAGCTTTCGGGACAACGTTGTCGAAGGGACACGGTCACGATGACTCGATCCACACGACCTCGATCCACACGGCTCAGAGCACACGGCAGAACTCGCCTGTTCCCGGCCCGGATTCTGCCGCCCTTCCGACTCCCGTCCGTACTGGCCGTCGGCGCCCTCGTGGTGGGCCTCGCCGCAGCCCCCGCGCACGCCGCCGCGGGCGCGGCCCGGCTGGTCGCCGACCCCGCCTCCCTCGTGAACCCCTTCATCGGGACCTCGAACGCCGCGGACGACTTCCCCGGCGCCGACACCCCGTTCGGGATGGTCCAGTGGAGCCCCGACACCCCGCACAAGCCGGACGGCGGCGGGTACGAGTACAACGACTCGGCCATCACCGGCTTCGGCCTCACCCACATCGCCGGACCGGGGTGCCGGGCCGGCGGTGACATCCCGGTCCTGCCGACCCTCGGCAGGGTGGACGCCCGCGCCACGGACAGCTTCTCGCACGCCCACGAATCCGCCTCCCCGGGCGCGTACACGGTGTCGCTGGACAACGGCGTCAAGACGGAGCTGACCGCGACCCCCCGCAGCGGCATGGCGCGCTTCACCTTCCCGGCCACCGGTCAGGCGAACCTCCTGTTCAAACTGACGAACAGTCAAAATGGTGACACCGCAACCCAGTTCCACGTGGTGAACAGCAAGGAAGTGCGCGGCAGCGTCACCAGCGGCAACTTCTGCGGCGAGGGCAACTCCTACACCGTCTACTTCGACATGGTCTTCGACCAGCCGTTCAATCACAGCGGCACCGCCCCGGCCGCCGCCGCGCCCACCACGCCGCGCACCGACGTCCCGCCGGGCACCCCCGAGACACCGAACAAGCCCGTGCTGCACGGCGTCGTCCCCGGCCCGGCCCACTCCTTCGCCACGGCGGCGAGCGGCACCGACGGCTACGTCACCTTCGACACCTCGGCCCGTCGCACCGTCCAGGCCAAGGTCGGCATCTCGTACGTGTCGGCCGCCGGCGCGACCGGCAACCGCACGGCGGAGAACCCCGGCTGGGACTTCACCAAGGTGCGCGACGCGGCGCACGCCTCCTGGAAGTCGCTCCTCGGCCGGGTGCGGATCGCGGGCGGCACGGCGGCACAGCAGACCGTCTTCTACACGGCGCTCTACCACGCGCTGCTGCACCCGAACATCATCAGCGACACGGACCGCCGCTACCCCGGCTTCGACGGCAAGGCGCACACCGTCGACAAGGGACACACCGCCGCCTACGCCAACTACTCCGGCTGGGACGTCTACCGCTCGCAGGCCCAGCTCGAAGCCCTGATCGCGCCGAAGGCCGCCTCCGACACCGCGCAGTCGATGCTCGACGACTACCGCCAGACCGGGCTGTTCCCCAAGTGGTCGGAGAACAACGGCGAGACGTACGTCATGGTCGGCGACCCCGCGGACGAGATCATCGCCGACTACTACGCATTCGGCGCGCGGGGCTTCGACACCGCCGCCGCCCTCAAGGGTCTGATCGCGGAAGCCACGACGGCAGGCAACAACCGCCCCGGCCTCAACTACCTGGAGCAGATCGGCCGGCTGCCCAGCAACGGCAAGTACGGCTGCTGCAACTTCTACGGCCCCGCGTCCACCACGCTGGAGTACGACTCGGCGGACTTCGCCCTGTCCGCGCTCGCCGGCGCCCTCGGCCACGGCGCCGACCAGCAGCGGTTCGCGAACCGGGCCCAGGACTGGCAGAACCTGTTCCGCTACGGCAGCGGCTTCGTCCAGCCGCGCGACGCCTCGGGCACCTGGACCTCGGGCTTCTCACCGACCTCGGGCAAGAACTTCGTCGAGGGCGACTCCTGGCAGTACACGCCGATGGTGCCGTTCAACGTGCACGGCCTGGCCACCGCCATGGGCGGCGACGCGGCGCTGGCGAAGTTCCTGGACCAGGACCTGTCCTCGCTGACCGGCGCCGGCGGCTACACCAACCTGGGCAACGAGCCCAGCCTCAACATCCCCTGGGAGTACGACTACATCGGCCGGCCGTACCGGACGCAGGCGGTGGTCCGGCAGGTCCAGGACCAGATCTGGACCGACAGCCCGTCGGGCCTGGCCGGCAACGACGACCTGGGCGAGATGAGCTCGTGGTACGTGTGGTCCGCCCTCGGCATGTACCCGGAGACCCCGGGCACCGCCGATCTGGCCCTCGGCAGCCCGCTGTTCACCCAGGCCGTGATCACCCTGCCGTCCGGCCACACCCTCACGGTCGACGGGAACGGCGCCGCCGACAACGCCCCCTACGTCCAGTCGGCCACCTGGAACGGCACGGCGTGGAACAAGGCGCACGCCCCCGACGGTGCCCTCACCGCTGGCGGCACCCTCACCTGTGTGCTGGGCACCTCGGCCGACACCTCCTGGGCGTCGGACTCCTCCGCCGCGCCGCACTCCTACCCCGGCTCGCCCTCGTACACCGACGTGGGCACCTCCGGTGACGCCGCGGCCGGCTCGGCGAACTTCGACGGCGCGGGTTTCAGCTACTCGGCGCGCGCCCTGGCCGGGCAGGGTGTCACCCCGGGCTCGAAGGTCGCGGCCGGCGGAGTCTCCTTCACCTGGCCGAAGGTGGCGGCCGGCGCCGCGGACAACTACGTGGCGAACGGGCAGACAGTACCGGTGTCCGGCTCCGGCGGCATCTCCTTCCTGGGCGCCGCCAACAACGGCCCGGCCTCCGGCACCGCGACCGTGATGTACACGGACGGCACGACCCAGTCGGTGCCCCTGGCCTTCTCCGACTGGACGCTGGGCGCGGGCAGCGCCTCGCCGCTAGCGGACAACACCGTCGCGGTGACCACGTCGTACCGCAACCAGGCCGGTACGTCGTCCGACCCCACCACGACCTATGTGTTCGCCACCCGGCCGGTGGCGCTGGCCGCGGGCAAGACGGTCGCCGGCGTGCGGCTGCCGTCCGACGTCGCCTCCGGCGGACTGCACGTCTTCGCGATCGGCTTCGACGCCGGCTGAGCCGTACGGAACATGCCGCCCGGTGGAGCAATGACCGGGATTCCGGGGCACGACCCGCCAGGCTGGAGGGCTGTCGAGGTCGTGTGACACAGGAGTCCGGGTGCGAGAACCACGTAGGCCGAACCGCCAGGTGTGCCGTCCCGCCGAAGGGGCGGCACACCGCGGGGCCGAAGCCGGAACGTCCGTGCCCGGGAGCGACGGATGAGCCAGGCAGCCACCGACGTGGAGTCGGACGGCTTCACCGATCCGCGGACCCTGCCGCCGGCTCCGCTGTGGCTGCGCTGGCTGCCGGTGATGTACGTGGCGGCTTTACTGGCCGTGGAGCCCGTGACGCCGGTGGACTGGCCGGTCAGCTATGCGCTGATCGCCGTACCCCTGCTGGCGGCCTTCGCCTACGGTCCGGTCGGCGTCGCCGCGGCCACGGTGTTCTCCGTGGTCTTCGAGGGCGTGCTGGCCGGCACCCCGTGCTGCGCGGGCCGGTCCGTGGGCTATCTGTGGGACCGGCACTACGTCGCCTCCTACATCTGCACGGCCATCGTGGGCGCCCTCGGCACGGTCCTCGCCGCACACCGGATCCGGCGCGAGCACACCCTCGCCGACGTCCGGTTCGTGGCCGACATCGCGCAGCGCGTCCTGCTGCGGCCGGTGCCGCACCGGATCGGGCACCTCCGGCTGGAGAGCCTCTACCTCTCGGCCGCCGCGGAGGCGCGGATCGGCGGCGACCTCTTCGAGGCCGTCCCCACCGGCTACGGCGTCCGGCTGCTCATCGGGGACGTGCGCGGCAAGGGGCTGCTCGCGGTGGAGACCGCCGCCACCCTGCTCGGCGCGTTCCGCGAGGCGGCGTACGAGGAACCCGACCTGGCCACGCTCGCCGCCCGGATGGAGACGAGCATGGCCCGCCGGGCGGAGCGGCTCGGCGGGGACGAGACGGTCGAGCGGTTCATCACCGCGGTCTTCGCCGAGATCCCGGCCGACGGCGGGCTCGTCTACGTCGTCAACTGCGGCCATCCGCCGCCGCTGTGTCTGCGGGCCGGCGAGGTGAGCGAGCTGGACAGTGGGCGGTCGGCGCCGCCGCTGAACCTCGGCATGCTGGTCCCGGACCCGTACCACGTCGACGTCTACCCGTTCTGGCCCGGTGATCAGCTGCTGCTCTACACCGACGGCGTCACGGAGACCCGGGACGTGTCGGGCAGGTTCTACCCCCTGGCCGAGCGGGTCCGCTCCTGGGGCCCGCTGCCGCCCAAGGAGTTGCTCGCGCGTCTCCACGACGACCTGCTCGCCTACGGGCACCACGGCCTCCAGGACGACACCGCGGCCCTCGCGGTGTGCCTGCTGCCCGGCGATCCGCCGTCGACGGCCCCGCCGCCGACGGCCGAGTGAGCGTCAGAAGGCGGTGTGGGCGAACCAGTTGTCGAGGACCGCGGTCGGTCCCGAGACCTCGTAGCCGGGCTCCTGGTACGAACGGCGACCGTAGAGGAGCAGCAGCAGGCCGGCGGCCGGGGCGCGCACGGCCGTCGTCGCCTCGGCGTCCTCGCGCGGCACCGGGCGGAACCCGTCGGGGTCCAGGCGCACCCGCCACTCCTCGCCGGTGTCCGTGCTCACGAACGCGAGGGTCTCGCCGTCGCCGCGCAGCTTGGTCACGCCGGGGGCGAAGAGGCCCGCGTGGGGCAGGTTGACGAGGAACTCGTCCACGCCGTCGGCCGCGAGGGCCGGCTCGATGTCCGCCTCGGCGCCTGCCCGGCCGCCCACGGCGTGCTCCGCGTCGACCCGGTGCACCAGTGTCTCGAAGAGCATCCGGCGCGCCCAGAACGCCGCGCGGCGGTCCTCGCCCCAGACCCACATCGGGGCCTCGGGGTCGGTGTCCCGCAGGACGGCCGCGACGGCCGGCTCCCCGGCGGCCACCCAGCCGGGCCACTCCCGCTCGTCCCCGGGCAGTCCCAGCTCCACGTCGCGGCTGCGCGGCGGCTCCTGCACGCGCTGGGTCAGCAGCGCGGCGAACCAGCGCTGGAGGGAGCCCACGTGCCGGGTGAGGTCGGCGAGCGTCCAGCCGGGGCAGTCCGGCACTGCGCTCGCGAGGTCGGCGTTCTCGACCGTCGCGGCGAAACGCAGGGTCTCGCGGGCGACGGCCTCACGGTAGGTGTCGTACGGCAGGGGGTGCCCCTGCCCGCTGGTCGCTGCCATCGGCTGCCGCCGTCCTGTTCTGTCCTCGGTACGGATGTCTGGCGCGGAGGTCCGGTACGGATGTCGCGTCGGCGACAGTCTGGCGCTTGGAGTCCGCTCGAAGGCAAATCACGGGCCGGGGAGGGGATCGGGGATGTCCTGTTCGGCCCAGATGATCTTGCCCTGGTCCGTGTACCGGGCGCCCCAGCGCAGGGCGAGCTGGGCGACCAGGAAGAGCCCGCGGCCGCCCTCGTCGGTGCTGCGGGCGTGCCGCAGCCGGGGTGCGGTGCTGCTGGCGTCGGAGACCTCGCAGGTGAGGTGGGCGTCGCGGAGCAGCCGGAGCCGGATGGGCGGTGCGGCATAGCGGATGGCGTTGGTGACGAGTTCGCTGACCACGAGTTCGGTCGTCAGGACCAGTTCCTCCAGGCCCCACTCGCGCATCCGGCGGGTGGCCCGGGCACGCAGGTCGCCGACGGCCGCCGGGTCGGGGGGCACGTCCCAGGAGGCGACCCGGCCCGCGCCGAGGGCGTGGGTGCGGGTGAGCAGGAGGGCGATGTCGTCGGGCTGGGGCACGGGCACGAGCTGCCGCACGGTGGAGGCGCACAGCGTGTCCAGGTCGTCCCCGGTGCGGGCGAGGACCGCGCCGAGGCGGGCCATGCCCCGCTCCACGTCGCGGTCGGGGCCCTCGATCAGGCCGTCGGTGTAGAGGCCGAACAGGCTGTTCTCGGCCAGTTCGATCTCGGCGGCCTCGAACGACATGCCGCCCAGCCCGAGCGGGGGCCCGGCGGGGATCTCCGGGAAGCCGGCCTCGCCGTCGGGGGTGACGACGACGGGCGGCGGGTGTCCGGCCCGGGCCATCGTGCAGCGCCGGCTGACCGGGTCGTAGACGGCGTAGAGGCAGGTCGCGCCGATGAAGGTGGTCGTGGAGCGGGCGGCCGTACCGGCGGCGGTCTCCGCGTCGCTCAGCCGGAGCACGAGGTCGTCGAGATGGGCGAGCAGTTCGTCGGGCGGCATCTCCATCTCGGCGAGGGTCTGCACCGCCGTCCGCAGCCGGCCCATGCTGGCCGCCGCGGTGATGCCGTGGCCGACCACGTCGCCGACCACGAGGCCCACCCGGGCGCCGGACAGCGGGATCACGTCGAACCAGTCGCCGCCGACCCCGCCGGACGGGTCGGCCGGCAGGTAGGCGGAGGCCACGTCCAGTGCGATGCCGCCGGTCAGCTTCGGGGGCAGCAGGCTGCGCTGGAGCGTGACGGCCGCGGTGTGCTCCCGGGTGTAGCGGCGGGCGTTGTCGACGCACACCGCCGCACGGGCCACCAGCTCACGGGCGACCAGGACGTCGTCGGAGCCGAAGGAGACCGGGTTGAGGGTGCGGACGAAGGTGGTGAGGCCGAGGACGGTGTTCCGGGCCCGCATCGGCGCGGCGATGAGCGAGTGCAGGCCGTACTGCCGGATCCGCTCCGCCCGCAGGGGCGACCGGCTGATCCACTGCTCGTCGGCGGGGTCGAGCACCGGTACGAGCAGCGGCTCGCCGTCGATCAGCAGGTTCGCGTCGTACGGCGGCGGGACGAAGTCGACGGTGTCGCCGACCTGGGCGACGGCCTCGGGGCAGCCCTCGCGCGCCGAGCGCATCGCCGCGCGGCACATCAGCGGCCGGCCCGGCGCGGTACCGGCGTCGGGCGGCCAGGTGCCGTCGCCCTCGGCGCTGAGCACGGGTTCCAGCAGGTCGACGACGACGAAGTCGGCGAAGCGGGGGACGGCGAAATCGGCGAGTTCCTGGGCGGTCGCCACCACGTCGAGCGTCCGGCCGATGCTGGTGCCGGCCTCGTTGACCAGCGTCAGCAGCTGCCGGGCATGCCAGCGCTCGGTGACGTCCTGGACCATGTAGCAGACGCCGGTGATGGTGGCGTCGGCGTCGACGAGGGGGAAGAACGAGGTCGAGTAGGCGCGCCGGCGGTGCGGGTCGGCCCAGCTCCAGCCCTCGTACTCGTAGTCGGTGACCGGCAGTCCCGACGCCAACACCTTGCGCATCAGCGCTTCCAGTGCCTGCGCCTGCAGGCCGGGGAGCAGCTCGCTCAGCCGCCGTCCCAGCCGCTCCTCCCGGGGCACCCCGCCGAAGTGCTCCAGCGTGTCGTTCAGCCACACGTAGCGCAGCTCCCGGTCCATGACGGCCATGCCGACCGGGGCGCGGGTGAGGAAGCCGTCGAGGACGGACTGGCCCATGGTCCAGTGCCGGTGCTGCTCCCGCGCCGAGACCAGGAAGCACGTGTCCACGCCCACCCGGAAGGAGGCGGAGACGCGCAGCTCGACGTCGAGGGCGCGGCCGTCCCGGTGGCGTACGGCGATCCGCCCGCTCCAGCCGTTCCCGGCACGGCACCGCTCCACGATGCCGGCGAGCCGGGCCGGGTCCTCGGGCATGGCCAGCAAGGGCGCGGCGGATCGGCCGACGACCTCCCGTTCCGGGTAGCCGAGCAGTGCCGTAGCGCAGCGGGTCCAGCCGACCACGACGCCGGGTTCCGAGATCACCGCGGTCGCGTCGGTGGACGCGTCGGAGAGATCGCCCGGTCTCACCGCCGGCGGTACGGCACCGTCCTGTCGCGCTGGTTCCATCAGATCCACCCTTACCCCACTATGAGCCTGCTTGCCCGCCGGTGTGCGGGCAACCGGTGGACAGCGGGGACTCCGCGCGGACGGGCGGCACCGGGCGTCGGGCCTCGGCGTCGGCCCACGGAGCGCGCGGCGCCGGGGGCCGGCTGCCTCGGGCAGGCGTGGACGATCTCCATCGAGGCGCCGCGTCGTCCCGGGACGCGTCGAGCAGCGCGTGAACCGCGTCCGCCGGCGGCCCCGGCAGGGGCGCCCCCGGTCAGCCCGGACACCGGGTGGTCGAGCGCGCCTTGCGGAGCGAAGAGCGACTGGGTGTCCGGCGCGTATGGTATTTCCTTCTGCAGCAGAGCAGTTGACGTCCCTCGTCATCGTGAAGGGAGCGAGGCCTCGTGGTTCCGGCGTCCCTCAGCGGCCGCCGCCGGTACTGAACCGCCCGCCTCCGCGGACAGGTCCGGCCCGCGTGCCCAGCCGTGTCCGGCTCTCAGCTGCCCGCGCCCCCTTCACCGTGAGGTCCTCACCGTGCCCACCGATGTCCAGAGCTTTGCCGTCGCCCACCTCCTGCGCCGCCCGGCGCCGCACGAAGTCGGCGGTTTCGTCGTGGGGTTCGATCCCGCCACGACCAGTCCGTACGTCAACTACGCCACCCCTCTGCCCGGCGCCGAGCCCACGGACCGGGACGTCGCCGGCCTGATCGCCGCGTTCCGGGAGCGCGGTCTGCGCCCCCGGCTGGAGTTCGCCCCGGACGGCGCACCCGCCGTGGAGCCGGTGCTGCGCCGGGCCGGATTCACCACGGAGGCGGTGCACACCTATCTGGTCTGTACGGCGGCCACGCTGACCGCGCCCGGCCCCGGTCCCGGCCCTGGCCCGGTCGAGGTGGAGCGCCCCGCCGCCGACGCGGACTACACCGCGCTCGACGCCGCGCTGTCCGAGGCCTTCGGCGGCGAGTTCCCGCCGTCGCCGCAGGGCGCGGCGCGGCTGCGGCGCACCGAGGAGGGCGGCGGTGCCGTCCGGTTCGTCCGTGCCGCCACCGGCGGCTGCGCCGGCGGAGCCCTCTGCTCGGCGCCCGCCGAGGGCACCGCGGAACTGGCGGGCGTCGGCACCGTCCCGGCGTACCGGGGCCGGGGCATCGCCGCCGCGGTCACCCACGACCTGGCCGCGACCCTGCTCGGCCGGGGCGCGCGGTCGGTGTGGCTGGAGTACTCGGGCGAGGGCTCGCGCCGCGTGTACGACAGGGTCGGCTTCCGGCCGGGCGGCACCCGGCTGTACGTCTCGCTGGAGGCGTGATCCGAGCGCCCGCGCGCCGCGGTCAGGTCGCCGGCCGGCCTGCGCGGTAGAGGTCGCGCAGGAGCGCGATCTCGGCTCCGTGGTGCAGGACTTCCTGGTTGACCCACCACACGATGTCGAGGAAGGGCTCCTCCGCGTCGCTGCCGTACGGGTAGCCGCAGTACCCCACCGTGTCCAGGGCCGCGTCGTCCGCGCCCAGCAGGGCCTGCCGCCAGGCGGCGGCGCCGTCGGCGAAGGCCGCGATCGCCGCGGCGGCGTCCCCGCGGACGGGCTGCTCCTCCCGGGTCGCCGAGCGGGTGCCGGCGGTGTGGTCGGCGCGGAGGGCCAGCATCTCGGTGAGGTGGCTCAGGCGCCAGGCGAGGGTCGTGACCGGCGGCGGCCACGGGTGCGGGTGGGCCGCGGCATCCCGCCCCCAGGTGCCGCCACCCGCCAGGAGGGTCGCGCGCGGGCCGGGCCCGTCCGTGCGCCGGCGCACGGACCAGCAGCCGGGGACGGGTTCCCAGAAGTACTCGTCGTCGGTGAGGGGTTCGACCCGCGTGCCCGTGCCGTCGCCGCTGTCCATGACGGGTCCGGTCAGCCGGCGCAGCAGCCGCTCGCGGGCGAGGTCGAACTGGTCGAGCAGCGGGCTCAGCCGGGGCGGCGGTGTCGTCATCAGGGCCTCCTCGTGGGACGGACGTCGTCGGGGGTCCGGCGGCGGGCGTACCGGTCGGTGGCCGCCACCATCGCCTCCGCGAGGCCCGCCGCCCCGGCGTTGTGCCCGGTGTCTCCCACGAGCTCCAACTCGCTGTCGGGCCAGGCGTGATGGAGCCGCCAGACGATGCCGAGGAGGTTGCCGAGGTCGAGTTCGCCCTGGACCAGGGTGCCGGGAATGCCCTTGAGCAGGTGCGCGTCGCGCAGGATCACACCGTCGCCGCTCGCAACCTCGCCGTCACTCGCACCCTCGCCGAGGAAGTGGCCGTTGCCCCAGTAGTGCGTGACGGTGCGGGCGAACCCCATGCGGAACACGGGGTCTTCGTAGCGGGCGACCGAACGCGGCGGTGCGGGGATCACGGCCGTCTCCCAGTCGGTCCAGGCCCGCGCGGCGCGCTCCCGCACCTCGGGGTCGGGCGATTCAAGCAGCCGGTTGTAGGCGGCGGCGAGGTTGCCGTCGCGCTCGCTCTCGGGCACCCCGGACCGGAACCGCTCGAAGGCCTCGGGGAAGATCCGCCCGAGTCCCCGGGTCAACAGCTCGACCTCGGCGTCCGACCCCGTGGCGACCCCGGTCAGCACGAGTTCCGAGACGACGCCCGGGTGGGTCTGGGCGTAGCGCAGGGCGAGCACCGAGCCGAAGGAGACCCCCCACACGAGCCACCGGTCGATGCCCAGGTGACGGCGCAACTCCTCCAGATCGGTGATGAGTTGGCCGGTCGTGTTGACCCTCATGTCGGTGTCGGGGTGGCTCGCGTGCGGGGTCGAGCGGCCGCTGCCGCGCTGGTCGAGCAGGACGATCCGGTAGGCGGCCGGGTCGAACAGCCGCCGGAAGTAGGGGGTGCTGCCGGATCCGGGTCCGCCGTGCAGGACGACGGCGGGCTTGCCGTCGGGGCTGCCGCAGGTCTCCCAGTGGACGTGGTTGCCGTCACCCACGTCGAGCATGCCGTTCTCGTACGGTTCGGTCTCCGGATACAGAGGCATCCCGGCACCGTAGCGCAGCCGGGGGGCGGGCCGTTCCCGGATATACGCTCGGTCCGCTCTGTCGCGGAAGCGCCCCGGAATTGTCCGTGATCGGTAACAGAGGGATCCCGTGATCAACCCGGCCCGTCCTGACAGGTGCACAGGAACTCGGCGGTACGACACGGAAACAGAACAGGGGCGGACATGGCGCGGCACAACGGGCGGGGTTGGTACGGCCGGATGATCGCAGCGGCGGTCGGCGTGACCGCGGTCGCCGCCGCCACCTCGGTGTGGACCGCGCAGGCCGGTCAGTCGTCGGGCGGCGCCGCGGCGGCGCCGGGTGCGTCGGCGCGGCACACCGCACCGACGACGGTCAGCGTGTCCCCCGACATCGCCCACGCCTCGGACGGCGGGGAGCACGCGGTCAACATCACCATCGACGACGGTCCGGACCCGGTGTGGACCCCGCAGGTGCTCCAAGTGCTGCGCGAGAACGGGGTGAAGGCGACGTTCTGCATGATCGGCCCGCAGGCGCAGGCGCACCCGGATCTGGTCCGCCAGGTGGTGGCGGCCGGGCACCGGCTGTGTGACCACACCGTGTCGCACGACACCACGATGGACAAGAAGTCCGAGGCCTACCAGTCGCAGCAGATCCTGGACGCCGAGCAGCAGATCACCAAGGCGTCCGGTGGCGTACGGCCGATGTACTACCGGGCCCCGGGCGGTGCGTTCACGCCGTACAGCCGTAAGCTCGCCGCTGCGCACGGGATGCGGCCGCTCGGCTGGAACGTGGACTCCAAGGACTTCGAGCGGCCGGGCACCCAGACCATCGTGGCCACCGTCCGCGGCGAACTGTCCAACGGACCGACGATCCTGTTCCACGACGCGGGCGGCGAGCGCTCGCAGACCGTGGCCGCGCTGCGCATCCTGCTGCCGCAGCTGAAGCAGCAGGGCTACGCCTTCGGCTTCCCGGTCCGCTGAGCGGGCGGCTGAACGGTCCGCCGTAGCGGACGGCTGCAAGCGGGCGGCCGCGCCCGACGGCCCGCGATCCCGTTCGGGAACACCATGGTGAACCCAGGGCGAAATCTTGGCCATCGATTCATGGGTACGGACGTTCGGGTCCGGAGCGGCGCCTACCATGAGGCCACTGCACACGTCGTTCCGGAAAGGCTCGCCATGCCGTTGCCTCGCCTCGGCACGCGGTCCGTTCGTCTCCGGACGGCGCCCGTCGTGTTCGTCGCCCTCTCCATGGCCCTCGCGGGCACGGCCCTGGCGCTGTCCCCCGGGGACGGGCACGGCGGCGGTCAGGCCGGCGACGAGGCGTCCCGGCACACCGTGATCGACGTGTCCCAGAGCCACTGCGGCCAGGGCTGGACCCGCCCCGGGCCCGGGCTGCACACCTTCGATCTGCACAACTCCTCCGACGGCGCCGCCGAGGTCTATCTGGAGGATCCGGCCAGCCAGGCGGTGTACGGCGAGGTGGAGGGCATCGGTCCCGGTACGACACGGCAGTTGACCGTACGGCTGGGCAAGGGGGCGTACGCGTTCAAGTGCGTCCCCGACGACGCCGACGCGGTCACCGGGCCCACCGTGCACATCGCCTCCGGGCAGCGCGGCCCGGGCGCGGCCCCGGTCTCCGAACACGACCTCATCCCGCCCGCCCTCGCCTACCAGAAGTGGGTCGGCGGCGGACTCGACGACGTCGTCCGGCTGACCACGCGACTGCGGCAGGACATCGACGGCGGCGACCTCGGCGCCGCCCGCGCGGACTGGCTGCCCGCGCATCTGGAGTACGAGCGCCTCGGGGCCGCCTACGACGCCTTCGGGGACGCGGACGCGCAGATCAACGGCACCGACGCCGGGCTGGCCGACGGGGTGCACGACAAGGACTTCGCCGGGTTCCACCGGATCGAGTACGGGCTGTGGCACGGCGAGTCGGCCGGCGGGCTGCGCGCCCCGGCGGCGGCGCTGGTCAAGGCCGTGACGGGGCTGCGTGACAGCTGGTCGCAGGCCCGGATGGACCCGGCCCAACTGGGGCTGCGCGCGCACGAGATCCTGGAGAACACCGTGCAGTTCGAGCTGACCGGCCGCACCGACTACGGCAGCGGCAGCAACCTCGCCACCGCCCGCGCCAACCTCGACGGCACCCGCGAGGTGCTGTCCCGGCTGCGCCCGCTGCTGACCACCCGGTACACGGATCTGCCGGTCCTGGACCAGGAGTTGGACCGGGCCCAGCACACCCTCGACGGCTTCCGCAAGAGTGCCGGCTGGACCTCGCTCGACGAACTGACCCGCGCCCAGCGGGAGCAGAGCGACGCGGTCCTCGGTGATCTGGTGGAGCGACTGGCGTCGGTGGCCACCCTGTGCGACCCGCGGAGGACCGTGTGAGCGGCGCCGGACGACCCGACGGCCTGGCCCGGCGCGGCTTCCTGCGGGGCGCCGCCCTCGCGGGGGCCGGTCTCGCCACGAGCGGCGCGGCGGCACCGCAGACCGCCGCCGCCACGACGGACACGATCGCTCCCTTCCACGGCGTCCACCAGGCCTCGGCGATCGCCGCCCCACGCCGTACCAGTGTCATCGCCTCCCTCGACGTGACCGCCGAGACGCGCGCCGAACTCGCCGACGTGCTGCGCACGTTGACCGACCGGGCCCGCTTCCTCACCGCCGGCGGGACCCCGGCGCCCGTCGGCATCACCGGCCCGCCCGCCGACTCAGGCATCCTCGGCGACCAGCTGCCCGCAGGTCGGTTGGCCGTCACCGTGGGCGTCGGCGCCTCGCTCTTCGACGACCGGTACGGGCTGGCGTCCCGCAGGCCCCGGCGGCTGACCGCGATGCCCGCCTTCCCGGACGACGACCTCCAGGCGGACTGGTGCCACGGCGACCTCAGCCTGCACCTGCACGCCGACGAGCCGGACACCACGCTGCACGCGCTGCGGGACATCGCCCGGCACACCCGGGGCGCTCTCCAGGTGCGCTGGCGGCTCGACGGGTTCAGCAGTCCGCCCCGCCCGTCGGGCACCCCGCGCAACCTGCTGGGCTTCAAGGACGGCACCGCCAACCCGGACGCCACGAGCAGCCGGGAGATGGACCGGCTGATCTGGGTCGCCGCGGGCGCGGGCGAGCCGGAATGGGCGGTCGGCGGCAGCTACCAAGTGGTGCGGCTGATCCGCATGCTGGTGGAGTTCTGGGACCGGGTCTCGCTCAGCGAGCAGGAGCGGATGTTCGGCCGCGCCCGGGTCTCCGGCGCACCGTTGGACGGCGACCACGAGCACGACACACCGAAGTACGCGGACGACCCCAAGGGCGATGTCATCCCGCTGGACGCACATATCCGCCTGGCCAACCCGCGCACACCCGCCACCGCCGACCAGCGCCTGCTGCGCCGTGCCTACAACTACGACCGGGGCATGGACGCCAACGGCAACCTCGACATGGGCCTGCTGTTCTGCTGCTACCAGCAGGACCTCAAGCGGCAGTTCGAGACCGTGCAACACAGGTTGGCGGGCGAGCCGTTGACGGACTACATCAAGCCGTTCGGCGGCGGCTACTTCTTCGCGCTGCCCGGTGTACGGGACGCGGCAGACTGGTACGGACGCGCCCTGCTCGGCTGAACCCGTCCCGCTCCGTCCGGCCGAACCTGTCCGGACAACTTGGCACCTCGAAGGGTCAACACACAGTCAAGTTTTGCCCTGGCATCCATGACTCGGTGTTCACTCACAGGCCATCATGGCTCCGCCGGCGCGCCGCGCGGCAGGCACAACATCCGTGCTCGTACGACGTACAGACGTTCTGTCCGGAGGGGTTGACCACCATGGCCAGCAGAGGAAGACGAGCCGCTATGCGGAGCCTGGGAGCGCTTGCGGGCGCCGCAGCGCTCACCGTGCTCGGCAGCAACGCGCCCGGTTGGGCCGCGGCGCCCGAGACGCACGGCGGGCATTCCTCGACCGCCACGCCGATCAAGCACGTGGTCGTGCTGTTCGACGAGAACATCTCGTTCGACCACTACTTCGCGACCTACCCGAAGGCCGCCAACACCGACGGCACGAAGTTCACGGCGGCGAAGAACACCCCCAAGGACATCGACACCCTCGCCCACGCGGGTCTGCTGACGAAGAACCCGAACCAGTACGCACCGAAGCGGCTCTCACCGTCGCAGGCGATGACCTGCGACCAGAACCACTCCTACGGGGCCGAGCAGTACGCGTACAACGGCGGCAAGGCCGACCAGTTCGTGCAGAACACCGAGGTCGACAAGTGCAGCGGCGGCCTGTTCGGCGAGCCGGGCCTGTCGATGGACTACTACGACGGCAACACCGTCACCGGCCTGTGGAACTACGCCCAGCACTACGCGCTGAGCGACCGTTCCTACAGCTCGAACTACGGCCCGTCCACGCCCGGCGCGCTGAACCTGGTCTCCGGCAACACGCACGGCGCGGTCTCCATCGACCCCAAGACCGGGAAGCAGACCGCGAAGCCGGACGCGTACGCCGTCCAGTCCCCGGACGCCAAGGGTGTCGGCACGGTCATCAACGACCCCGACCCGGCCTGGGACGACTGCTCGGGCAAGGACCACACGAGCAGCAACGCGCTGGCGTCGCTGCAGGGCAGGAACATCGGTGACCTGCTCAACAGCAAGAAGGTGACCTGGGGCTGGTTCCAGGGCGGCTTCCGTCCGTCGACCGCATGGGACGGCTCGTCCGGCTCGTACGCGAAGTGCGACACCGCGCACACCAACGTGGGCGGGGCGTCCGTGGTCGACTACAGCCCGCACCACAACCCGTTCTCGTACTACAAGTCGACGGCCAACCCGCACCACCTGGCGCCGAAGTCCGTCTCCGAGATCGGCCACAACGGTCAGGCCAACCACAACTACGACCTGACCGACTTCTCCGCCGCGCTCAAGGCGGGCAAGCTGCCGTCCGTCAGCTTCCTGAAGGCCGGCGAGTACCAGGACGGCCACGCCGGTTACTCGGACCCGACCGACGAGCAGCACTTCCTGGTCAACGAGATCAACGCGATCCAGAGCTCGCCGCAGTGGAAGTCCACCGCGATCGTGGTCGCCTACGACGACTCCGACGGCTGGTACGACCACGCCTACGTCACCCCGAAGAACGGCTCGACGGACTCCGCCACCGCCTCCAACGGCAAGGCGACCGACAGCCCCGCCTGCCAGAACGGCCCGAAGGCGGCTGGTGGTTACGCCGACCGCTGCGGCCCCGGCACCCGGCAGCCGCTGCTCGTCGTCTCGCCGTACAGCAAGGTGAACAAGGTCGACCACACGCTGACCAACCAGGCGTCCATCACCCGCTTCATCGAGGACAACTGGAGGACCGGCCGCATCGGTGACCACTCCTTCGACGCCACGGCGGGCTCCCTGTCCGGCATGTTCGACTTCCGGCACCCGAACAACAAGCAGGTGCTGCTGAACTCCGACGGCTCGGTCAAGCACGTCGGCCCGGTCCGGCACGTCTCCCCGGTGAGCACCAGCATCACCCCGGGCCCGGCGATGCAGAACACGGCCGCCTCGACGGACGCCTCCGGCTTCCCGACCCTCCCGGTCGGCCTCGGCGTGGGCGCCCTGCTGGCCGCGGGCGCGACCGGCACGTACCTGACGCTGCGCCGCAAGCAGCGCGCCTGATCCACCGCCTGACGACGCGCCCCCGGTCGGTGACCGGGGGCGCGTCGCATGCCGGGGTCCGGGCGGGGAAACGGCTGGCCGTGGGGCGTTCGTGCTGGTGGGATGGTGTGGTGGCGATACGACAACTGCGACAACAGCGTGCGGACACCGTCGACCGGGGCGCCTACGCGGACGCGGTGACCCCGTGGGAGCAGGAGTCCTGGCGGGTCTCGGCGCTCGGCTGGGTGCAGGAGCGGCTCGCCGAGCGCGGGCTGCGGGTGAGCGGTGACCTCGCGGTGCGGCTGCGGCCGTGGTCGGTGCTGGTGCGGGTGCCCGTCGACGGACGTGGTGCCGAGGAGCCGGGCGCGGTCTGGTTCAAGGCCAACCCGCCGGCCAGTGCCTTCGAGGGCCCGCTGACGGCAGCGCTGGCCCGCTGGGTGCCGGAACACGTGCTGGAGCCGCTGGCGGTCGACGCCGGGCGGGCGTGGGTGCTGCTGCCCGACGGGGGCGAACTGTTCCGGACGACGCTCTCCCGGGCCGCGGTCGAACCGCTCGCCTGGGAGCACCTGTTGGGCCAGTACGCGCACCTGCAGCGGGCGCTGGTCCCGCACGCGGGCGAGATCGAGCGGCTGGGCGTGCCCTGCGCCCGGACCGCCGCTCTGCCCGAGGTCTTCGACCGGCTGCTCGCCGGGGCGACGGCGCTGGAACCGCAGGCGCGCGCCCGGCTGGAGCGGCTGCGTCCCCGCCTCGCCCACTGGTGTGCCGAACTCGCCTCCCTCGGCGTCGACGACACCCTCGACCACGCGGACCTGCACGACGGCCAGCTCTTTTGGCCCGCGCCGGACCGGTTCACCTTCTTCGACTGGGGCGACGCCGCCGTCTCGCACCCGTTCTGCAGCCTGCGGATCCCCGCTGAGAAGGCGATGGCGCGGTACGGCCCGGATGTCCTGCCGCGGCTGCTCGACGCCTATCTGGAGCCGTGGACGGGCCCCGGCCGCACCCTGGCGGACCTGCGGCGCGCGGCCCGTCTGGGGTGGCGGCTGAGCGCCCTGAGCCGTGCCGCGTCCTGGGGCCGCGTGTTCCCCGCCCCGTCGGGCCCGCCCCCGGTCGCCGCCCAGGGCGCGGAGTCCTTGCTGGAACTCCTCAACGAACCCCCGATCCCGGGACGTTGACCGGCCCGCCCTGCACCGGAGCGCGCCTCCCCTGGCCCGCGCCCCGCCCACGGCGGACACTGGACCGTATGACCCGCACTCCCGGGCCCGCGGGTCCCCCGCCCGGCCGCCGGACCGTGCTCGTGTCCCTGGCCGGCATCGCGCTCGCGGGCTGCACCCGTCACCCGGCGCGGCCCACGGCCGCCTCGTCCCCGTCGGGCTCCTCGCCCTCCTCGCTCTCCTCGCCGTCCTCACCCTCCTCGGCTCTGCCGCACACCACGCCCTGGCGGCCGACCTCCGCCGAGGTGCAGCCGGCGGCCAAGCTGCGGGCCGTACAGCTGGTGGAGGCGATCGGTGCCTGGGCCGCCGGACGGGGCGGAGCGGCGGCGGCCCGGGCGCGGGTCGCGGCGCTCGGGCTGCCGACCGGCCTCGTCGGGCAGTCCGGCCCGCTGCTGTCCACTGCCGACCAGGCGGCGCTCCAGGTCGTGGACGCGCAGTACGGCGGGATCCTCGCCCGGTCCGCCAGTGTGCTGGTGGTCTGCCGGCAGTGGACCCGGAACGGCGAGACGGTGCGGGCCGGCGGGACGACGGTCGACGTGCGGCTCTCCGCGTCCGGGGGTGCCTGGACGGTCGACGCGCTGCATCCGGCGCAGCCCGGACCGGCGGCCCGCTCACTGGCCCCTGACGTCCGCGCGGCGCTGGCCGACGACCGGATCGTGCTGCCGCCCGCCGCCGCGGCCGACCTGCGCAGCGGTCAGGTGCACACCGGCGTGGCGCGGGCGATGCTCGCGCTGGCGCGGACGTACCGCCTGGAGGTGAGCGTGGTCCGCTCCGGGCATCCGCTGTACGTGTTCGGCACCAGCCGGCCCAGTGACCACCCGCGGGGGCGGGCCTTCGACGTGTGGCGGATCGACGGGCACGCGGTCGTCGACCCGGCGACCTCGCGTTCCCTGATCGAGCGGTTCATGCGGGACGCGGCCGCCGCGGGGTCGTACAACGTGGGCGGCCCGGTGCTGCTGTCGGGCGGCGGCCCCGACCAGTTCTTCAGCGACGCCACCCACCACGATCACGTGCACGTCGGCTTCCGTACCTGACGGGAACCGACGCGACCTGACGGGACCTGCCGGCGTCCGGCCGGGCCCGGCGGCGCCGTCCTGCGGTTGCGCCGGGCGCGTGGGTGTCGGGACGCTGGAGCACGGACGTATCCGGCACGGACACATCCGGGAGGTGGCATGGCTCCGGAACCCGAGCCCACACCCGCGCGCGACGGCCCCGGACTCGGCCGCCGTCGCTTCCTCACCGTGTGCGCGGGCCTCGGCCTCGGCACGGCCGCCGCGTGCACGGCCGCGCCCCCGCAATCGCGCTCCGGCGCCTCCCCCGGCGGACGGCTGCGGCCGGAGTCGGAGCGGGACGCACCGGGTACGGCAGAGTGGCGGCTGGGCCCGACGGGCCCCGCGGACGCGGTGGCCGGGTACGCGGACCGGGTGAGCGTGACCCCGGGCGAGACCTTCGCGCTGCATGTGTCGACCACCGCCGCGTCGTTCCGGGTGTCCGCGTTCCGGGTCGGCTGGTACGGCGGCCGGCAGGCCCGCCGGATCTGGGCGTCGGCGCGCATACCCGGCCGCGCCCGGCCGGCCCCGCGCGTCCTGCCCGCCACCCGCACCGTGCGCGCGGACTGGCCGGCGGCCCTGGCCGTGGACACCGCGGGGTGGCCGGAGGGCGCGTATCTGCTGCGGCTGGAGGCGGACACCGGCCACCAGCGGTACGTGCCGCTGATCGTCCGCTCCACCGAGGGTGCGGGCCGTACGGTCCTGCTGCACGCCCCGGCGACCTGGCAGGCGTACAACCGCTGGGGCGGCAGCAGCCTGTACGCCGGTGCGTCCGGGGCGTACGCCGCCCGGTCCCTCGCGGTGAGCTTCGACCGGCCCTACGACGCCGACGGCGCGGAGAAGTTCCTGGTGTACGAGCGGGCGCTGGTGGTGCTGGCCGAGCGGCTCGGAGTCCCCCTCGCCTACAGCACGGGCATCGACGTCCACCGGGATCCGGGCGTGCTGCGGGGCGCGCACGCGGTCGTCTGCCTGGGGCACGACGAGTACTGGACGCCCGAGCAGCGGGCCCATGTCACCGCCGCCCGCGACGCGGGGACCAACATCGCCTTCCTCGGCGCCAACACGTGCTTCCGGCGGATCCGCCTGGCGGCGGGGGACGCGGCGGACGACCGTACGGTGGTCTGCTACAAGTCCGACTGCCGCGCCGACCCCCTCTACGGCTCACGGCCCGCGCTGGTCACCACCGACTACCGGCTGCCGCCCGCGCCCGACCCCGAGTCCTCGCTGACCGGGGTGCTCTACGAGGGCTACCCGGTCGACGCGCCCTATGTGGTCCGGGCCGCCGGCCACTGGCTGTACAAGGGCACCGGCGTGCGCTCCGGGGACGGCTTCGCGCATCTCGTCGGCGTCGAGTACGACCGGGTCACGCCCGGCGCACCGACGCCCGCCCCGCTGGAGATCACCGCGCACTCCCCGCTGGTGTGCGGCGGGCGGCCCGGCCACAGCGACTCGGCCTACTACACGACCGCCGCCGGGTCGGGTGTGTTCGCGACCGGGACCATGCGCTGGGTGGAGGGCCTGGTGGCCGGGACCGGCGTGCTCGGCCGCGACCACGGGATGGACGCCCGCACCCGGGCCTTCGTCACCCGCACCACGGAGAACCTCCTGCGGACGTTCGCGCGCGGACCGGCGGCCCGGCACGCCCCGCCACCGCACGCCAACGTGCATGAGGTGTACGGAGACTGACGCCTCATCAGGAACTGCCCTCAGATTGTCGGGGCGCCCTGCCCTCCGGACCGCATGTGCTCCCTGCGGGCGTTGTTGTAGGCCCGCAGGTGAAGCTTGGCCACGGCACAGGCCGCACCGTCGGCATGGCACTGACGGCACGTCCGCACGTGCTGCTCGTAGGTGTGACGCGCGTTTTCCAGCGCTTCGTGGGAAGAGGACATCGAGATCTCCGGGCAGGGCGCGCCGCGACGGACACGCCTGGTTGACTGACGGGTAACATCCGGAGTCAAGGTGATCATGTTACTGGCGGTACTGGGAAACTCGCCGGTAACCACGCCCGTGGAGCGCCCTCGGCCGCCCTCGCGCACCGCCCGTGCGTGGTTCATGAACGCCGTCAGCCCCACTTCGAAGGCCCGGTCGGCGCGCCCCTCGCCCACGGTCGCGAGGGCCTCGGCGGGGTGCGGGGGGGCGTAGCCGGCCGGCGCGCCGGGCCTGCGGACCGGTTCCCACGCCGCGATGGACCCGGTGGCGGACCGCGCACCGCGGCCGTCGCTCGACGAACGGCGCTCCCGGCTGCTGGAGTTGCTGTCCGCCATGGCCGCGACGGGAGTCACCGGCGCCCATGTGACGGACGGCGGCGACCTCGACCTGGTGGAGGCGGTGGCGCGCGAGACGGTGCTGCCGCTGCGGCTGCGGTCCGCGCCGTGGTGCATGCCGGGCACCGACCCCGACGCGCTGCGGGAACCGGTGCGGCTCCAGGGGCGGGCGGCACGGGGTGGTCGGCGGCGTCAGGTTCTTCATGGACGGCATGGTCGAGGGCGGCACGGCGTGGCTGGAGCACCCCGACTGCCACGGGCCGGGCACCGCCGCGTTGGCCGGACCCGCGGGCCTGCGCCGAGGCCGTCCGCACCCTGCACGCGGCCGGCGTACGCACGGCCGCGCACGCCATCGGGAACGCCGCCGTACGGCATGTCCTGGACACCGTCGCCTCGCTCGGGCCGAGCAGGTACGGCGCCCACCGGATCGCGCACGTCGAGACCGCTCCCGACGAACTCCTGCCCCGTTGCACCACGTTGGGGGTGACGGCCTCACTCCAGCCGCCGCACACCGGTTACACGCGCGACGACGGCACCGTCGCGTGGTCGCGCAGGCTGGGCGGCGACCGGGCCGGGCGCGCCTAGCGGCTGCGGGACCTGCGCGAGGCGGGCGCCACGCTCGCCCTCGGCTCGCACTGGCCCATCGCGCACCACGACGTCCGGGCCGTCCTCGCCACCGCCCGCCGGCGGCCGAAGGGCGCCGCGGCCCACCGGCCCGGACTCACCCCGTTGCAGGCGCTGGAGGGCTGTACCAGCCACGCGGCAGCGGCGGCCGGGGAATCGGACGGCGCCGGCCGGATCGTACCGGGCTGCCGGGCCGACCTCACGGGGCCGGCCGTGGACCCTGTCCGGGCTCCGGCCTCGCCGACCCGGCCGGCGTCGACGCATCGGCGCGTGCCCGACTAAGATCGGAAGTGGCATCGCGTGCCGGTCACCGTCCGGGTGAGGCATGGAGGTGCCAGGACATGCCCCGGAGGCATTCCTTGTCCGTCGAGTTGAACCACACCATCGTCCACGCCCGGGACAACCGGGAGTCCGCCGGGTTCTTCGCCGAACTGCTCGGCCTGGAGATCGCGGGAGAGTGGGGCCCGTTCGTCGCGGTCGCCCTGAGCAACGGCGTCACGCTGGACTTCGCCAGCGTCCCCGAGGGCCAGATCGCCACACAGCACTACGCCTTCCTGGTCTCCGAGGAGGAGTTCGAGGCCGCGTACCAGAAGATCCGGGAACGCGGCATCGAGCACTACGCCGACCCGCACCGGCAGCAGCCGAACGCGATCAACCACAACGACGGCGGCCGCGGCGTCTACTTCATGGATCCCGCCGGTCACGCCATGGAGCTGATCACGGTCCCCTACGGGGGCTGGCCGAAGGCGTAACCGGGCCGCCGTCACCGGCCGAACGCCTCCTTCCTGATCATGTCGAGGAGGCGCGGGGTGCCCTCGCTGGTGCGGACGTCGAGGAACGCCCGCACACGCCCCTCCGTGACGGCCTCGCGCACCAGCGCGTGCGCGAGGTCGGCCCGGGAGGTGAACCGTCCGGGCAGCCGGGCGGGCGCCAGCCGGTAGTCGCTCACCTCGTCGGTGTCGAAGAGACCGGCGGGCCGCAGCACGGTCCAGTCGCGGTCGCTCCCCCGGACGATCTCCTCCATGCGGCGCATGTCGTCGTAGACCGTGCGCCCGACGACCCGCGCGAAGAAGGGCTCCAGCACCTTCCGGAAGAAGAGGCCCTCCCCGGGTGCCGGCACGTCGAACATGATGGTGGAGGACACGCACACCAGGCGGCGGACGCCGTGCAGGGTCATGGCCCGGGTGATGTGCGTGAGTCCCGCCGAGTACACCGTGACCGGTGCTCGGCCGTACGGGACGCCGAGAGCGGAGATCACACCGTCCTGGCCTGCGACGACGCGCTCCACCGCCGTTCCGTCCAGCACGTCGGCCGCCTCGATCCGCAGCCGGGGCCCGCCGGACGGGAAGGCGTCCGGGTGCCGGGTCACGGCGGTGACCGTGTGACCTGCGGCGGTCGCCTGCGCGGTGACCTGCCTCCCGGTCGGCCCGTTCGCGCCGAAGACGACGAGTTTCATGGGCTTCTCCTCACTGCGGGGTGCTGCTGCCGTGGACCGAGAGGGCCCGGACGGCGGCGGGTGTGACAGCGCCGGCGCGCGATGAGACCTACGGCACATGCCGCCCCGCGATGTCACACTCCGGGGACCGCGGCCCTCTGGGTGGGGAGAGTCGCCGTACGGACGACGTCAGGACGTGGGGAGAGGGAGACACCATGGCCGACCAGCGGACGCCCGCGGGGACGGACACCGCCACACAGGCCTTCCTCGCCCACCGTGAACTGCTGTTCGCGGTGGCGTACAACATGCTGGGCACCGTCGCCGACGCCGAGGACGTGCTCCAGGAGACCTGGTTGTCGTGGGCGGGCCGGACGGGCCGGGCGGAGGGAGAAGGAGACGGCGCGGACGCCGGAGACGGCGGACGGGCGGCGGAGATCACACATCCGCGCGCCTACCTGGTGCGGATCGCCGTACGGCACGCGCTCGCGCGGCGGGCCCGGATCGCCCGGCGGCGCGAGACGTACGTCGGCCCGTGGCTGCCCGAACCCCTGCTCACGGACGGCGCCGACGCCCCGGCGGCCGGCGGGGACGCCGCCGAGCAGGCTGTGCGCACCGAGTCGGTCTCGCTGGCGATGCTGGTCGTGCTGGAGACCCTGACCCCGCTGGAACGGGCCGTGTTCGTCCTGCACGAGGTGTTCGGCTACCCGCACCCCGAGATCGCGGACATCCTCGGCCGCAGCCCCGCGGCCGTACGGCAGCTCGCGCACCGCGCCCGTACCCGGGTGCGCGCCCGCCGCCCCCGGTACGAGGTGCGTCCCCGGGTCCGCCGGCAGGCGACGCAGCGGTTCGTCGCCGCGGCGCTCGGCGGTGATCTCGGAGCGCTGCTGGAGATCCTCGCGCCCGAGGCCACCCTGTGGACGGACGGCGGCGGCAAGGCACAGGCGGCACCCCGCCCGATCCGCGGCCGGGACAAGGTGGCCCGCGCGCTGACCGGCTATGCCGCGCGCTCGGCGGCGGGACTGGAGTTCCGCCACCGGGACGTCAACGGCGACGCGGCCGTCGTGGTGTTCGAGGACGGCTCCCCGCACGCGGTCATGGTCATGGACCTCGACCCGGACGGCGAACGGGTCCGCGACGTCTACCTCGTCACCAACCCGGACAAGCTGCCGGCCGTGCCGCCGGACGGGACACCTCCGCGGCCGTAGCGCCGTCACGGCGTCACGGCCTTGCCGCCGAAGGCCACCACGAGGTGGCCGTCCGAGGCGGAACACCCAAGAGATCGTCATCGTGCCCGGGTTGCTGTTGCAGGTGAACCCGTGGTGGCCGTTCTTGTAGGCGATGTCGTGCCGCACGACGTGGTCGACCGCGATGTCGTCGCCGCCGAGCTGGTAGCCGTTGCGGTCCCCGTTGGCGTTCGTGGTGCCGTCGGCGAGCGTCCCGTTGCCGTACGACAGGGAGTACTCGGTGGTGACCGGGCCGATGGCACCGGTGTCGTTCTTGGTGTAGAGGTCCCAGCCGTCGTCGATGTTGTTGTGGGAGACGCTGGATGCCGCGGTGGGACGAACTCTCGCTCTGGCCCGAGAAGTTGAGCACCGGGGCCTCGCCCGCGGACAGCGTGGTGCGTGCGCCGGAGGTGCCGTTGCTCCCGGCCGGGATCGTGACCGTGTCGGTGCCGCTCGGGGCCACGTACAGCACGGGGCGGCAGCGGGGGGCCGCGTACCGGCGGTCGCCGCTTGCGCCGTGGTGCCGGAGAACCCTGCGAGCGTGCCGGCGAGCAGACCGGCGCACGCGAACGGCTGGCCCCAGTTGCTTCGGCTTGTCTCCTCAAGTCTGGCCCGGTGGCGCGGGATTCGAGGAATACGAGGGGGCGAACTCCGCTGCCGGGCGTGACATCGTGAAGGCAGAGGGAAAAGCGCTTTCCGCGCTCCGCCTCCACGACGTCGGAGAGGAGCCGCGCACGCGCCAACTGGTCATGTACATGATCTGAATTCACATGACAGACCAGCGAACGCGGGGAACGGCGGCTACTCGCCCGGTGCGAGCGCGCCGGCCAGGATGCGCGCCGCCTCGGCGACGAGGGCGTCGTCCGCCGGTGCGTCCTGAACGGTCCCGGCCGACAGCACGGTCAGCAGCAGCGGGGTCCCGCGGGTCGTCCAGGCCACGCCGATGTCGTTGGCGGTGCCGTAGTCGCCGGTGCCGGTCTTGTCCGCGAGGACCCAGTCGCGCGGGAGCCCCGCACCGAACCGCGCGCCGCTCGTGGTGTTGCCCTTCAGCCAGCCGACGAGCCGCGCCCGGTCGGCCCCGGCGAGCGCGCGGCCCAGGGTCAGCCGTGCGAAGCTGCCGCCGAGCGCCTCGGCGGTCGTGGTGTCGCGCAGGTCGCCGGGGACCGCGCCGTTCAGGTCCGGCTCCCACCGGTCGAGGCGGCTCGCCTCGTCGCCGAGCGAGCGGAAGAAGCGGGTGAGCCCGGCAGGGCCGCCGATCTCGCGCAGCAGCAGGTTGCCCGCCGCGTTGTCGCTGTACCGGATCGCCGCCGCGCACACGTCCGCGACGGTCATGCCCGTGTCCACGTGCTCGGCGGTACGCGGCGAGTGGGGCAGGATGTCGTGCGGCGGGTAGTGGATCAGCTTGTCCGGCGGGGCGCAGTCGCCGTGGTCGCGCAGGACGGCCGCGGCGGCGAACGCCTTGAACGTCGAACACATCGCGAACCGCTCCCCCGCCCGGTGCGACACCGTTCGCCCGGTGCGCAGGTTGCGGGCGAACACCCCGAGCCGGGCGCCGTGCCGCTGCTCCAGTTCGTTCAACTCGGCTTCCTCGTCCCGCTGTCGGGCGCGGGGGGTGGCCGACGCGGCGGGGGCGGCGAGGGCACCGGCCGTCACAGCGGCGGCGCCGACGGCGAGGCCCGCCCTGAACAGGCCGCGCCGGGCCAGGGTGTGGGGGTGGTCGGGGTGCTCGGGGCTGGTCATGGGCACGGTCCTCCCGGTCGAGCCGTCGCCGGCTTCCTGGATCTTCGACGGGGACAGCGAAACAGCCGGACACCATTCATGTCCAAGAGGAAACTTTGAACATGCCATGCCTTATTGATATGAGTGCGGCATGGATCTCCTGGCGCACCTGGACGCGTACGTCGCGACTGCCGACGAGGCGAGCTTCTCCCGCGCGGCCGACCGGCTCGGCATCGCCCAGCCGCTGCTCAGCCGCCGCATCAAGACGCTGGAGGACCACTTCGGCGGCCTGCTGTTCGACCGCTCCCGGCGCCAGATCACCACGACCGAGCTGGGAGTGCTGCTGCTGCCCTACGCGCGCGACGTACTGGACCGGGCCCAGCGGCTGCGGCAGGTCGCCGAGACGGCCGGGCGGGTCCGGGTGCGCGCCGTCGGCGTGCCCGCGCACTGCGCCCCGGCGGCACTGGCCCGCGCCATCCGCGCCGGCACCGACCGCGGGGTGAGCCTCGGCGTGCGTGAACTGCCGCCTCAGGAGCGGCTGTCGGGGCTGTCCGACGGCTCACTCGCCTATGCGCTGGTGCGGGTGCCGCCGGAACAGGGGACACTGCGGGTACCGCTCGGAGTCGCGGCGGCGCCCGACGCCGCGGACCTTCCCCTCGGGGGCTCCCGGCGTGCGCTCCATCTGGAAGAGCTGCGGCCGCGCCGTGCCCGCGGCGGCCGGACTGCCGACGCGTTGCCGGTGCTGACCCTGCCGGAGGACCACGTGCCGTACCACGAGGACCGGTTGGAGCGCACCGTCGCCCGGGCGGGCCTGCCACCGGGCCGGTTCCGGCCGGCCGGGCCCGCGGCCGCCGCGCTCGCCGAGACCCTGGCCGGCCGGGCGCTGCTGCTGTGCGCCGAGCCGTTCGCGCGGCAGAACGGGGCCGACTGGCTGCCGTTGGCCGACCGGTCGCTGCACCGGGGGTACGAGGTGAGAGCGGCTGCGGAGCGGTGCGGTACGGCGGCGGTGCCGGGCTGGCTGGCCGGGCTGCTGGCGTCGGCCGTGGGAGCCACCGGATACGGGGGCGCCGGTGACGGGGCGGGCGGGCCGCGGGCCGGCGCGGCCGATGACCTTCCGGTGCGGCTGGCGGCACGCGGATGAGCGCGGCGGTGGTGTACGTGGGCGACGACAGCGCGCTGACGGACGTGGCCGAGGCCATCGCCGCGGAGTGGGCGGCGCTCGGCGTACGGGGTTCGTTCCTCGCCCGCAATCTCGACACCGGTGAACAACTCGGTTTCGGAGTACAGGAGTTGATGCCGCTCGCATCCGTGGTGAAGGTTCCGCTCGCGCTCGTCGTGCTGGACCGGATCGCGGCCGGGGACCTCGACCCCGGGCACCCGGTGACGCTCGACCCGGCCCGCACCAGCGTCGGCTCCACCGGGCTGGCGGCGTTCCGTCACCCGGCGACGGTGGCCGTCGGCGACCTGCTGCTGTCGATGCTGTCGGTGAGCGACAACGCCGCCGCGGACGCCCTGCTCGATCTGGTGCCGGTGGCGGAGGTGGACGCGCGGCTGCGCGCCTGGGGGTGCGGGGAGCTGCGGATGCGGCATCGGATGAACCACATGTACGAGTGCGCGGCGGGTGCCGCCGGCAACGACTTCTCCCTCGCGCTGGAGCTGGCGGTCCGGGACGAGGGCACGGACCGGCAGACCATCGAGACCCTGGACCCGGCGCGGGCCAACACCGGTTCCGCGGCGGCGCTCGTGGAGCTGTTGGGGCGCGTCTGGTGCGACGAGATCTCCGCTCCCGCGGCGACGGCCGAGCTGCGGCGGCTGATGGGGTTGCAGGTCTTCACCCAGCGGCTGGCGAGCGAGCTGCGGGCGGACACGCTGCGGTGGAGCGGGAAGACCGGGACGTTTCTCCATCTGCGGCACGAGATCGGGGTGGTGGAGGCCGCGTCGGGGGACAGGGTGGCGATCGCGGCGCTCTCGCGTGCGGGGCGCCGGGCGGGTGTCGCCGCGGATGTCGACTGGGCGATCGGGGTCGCGGGGAGGTCGGCGTTCGAGGCGTTGCGAAGGTGAGGGATTCCGGACTCCGGTGCGTGACAGGGCCGTTGACGCGCCGCCGAACGTTCACGACAGCAGTCGTTGCTCCTTCGCCACCGCCACCGCCCCTGCTCTCGTGTCCACGCCCAGCTTGTCGTAGATGCGGCGGAGGTGGGTCTTGACCGTGGCCTCGCTGATGTAGAGGGCCTTGGCGATGGCGTGGTTGGGCAGGCCCTGGGAGAGGTGGGCGAGGATGTCGCGTTCGCGCGGGGTGAGCGCGGGGCGGGGGTTGCGCAGGCGGGACAGGACGCGGTCGGCCACGGGCGGGGAGAGGGCCGGGCGGCCCTGGGCCGCCGCGTGGATCGCCGTGAAGAGGTCCTCGGCACGTTCCGCCTTGAGGAGGTAGCCGGTGGCGCCCGCCTCGACGGCGCGGGTGACGTCGGCGTCGGTGTCGTAGGTGGTGAGGACGAGTACGTGCGGGGCGGGGGTGAGGGTGCGCAGGCGGCGGGTGGTCTCCACGCCGTCGATGCCGGGGCCGAGTTGGAGGTCCATGAGGACGACGTCGGGGGCGGTCCTGCGGGCCAGGGCGAGCGCCTCCTCGCCGCCGCCCGCCTCGCCGACGACCTCGATGTCGGGGGCGCTGTGCAGCAGGGCCAGCAGCCCGGCGCGTACGACGGCGTGGTCGTCGCAGACGAGGATGCGGACCGGTGCCGGGGCGGCCGGCTGCGGGACGGTGGTCATCGGGGCTCCAGGGGGATCGCCGCCGACAGGGCGGTGCCCTCGCCCGGTGCCGACTCGATGGTGAGGGTGCCGCCCAGCTGGCGCAGGCGGGCGCGGATGGCGGGCAGACCGTGGCCGCGCTGTTCGTCCGTCGCTGTTTCGCGGACCTCCCGCCCGTGCGGGTCGAAGCCCCGGCCGTCGTCCGTGACGTCCAGGACGATCTCGTCGTCCAGGCAGGTCAGCGTGAGGGTGGCGGTCGTGGCACGGGCGTGTTCGCGGACGTTGGCGAGGGCGCCCTGGGCGATGCGCAGCAGAGCCGACTCGACGGGAGCGGGGAGCGGGTCCGACGGGGTGCCCTCGCTCTGGACGCGGACGGTGAGCGCGGGGGTCGTCTCGCGCGCGGCGACGGCGCACAGGGCCTGGAGCAGGCCGCCGCCCTCCGCGAGGTCGGCCGGGGTGAGGTCGTGGACGAAGCGGCGGGCCTCGGCGAGGCTCCGCTCGGCGATCGCCGCCGCGGCGCGGACGTGGCCCCGGGCCGTGCCGGGCGCGGTGTCCCACAGCCGGTCGGCGGCCTGGAGCAGCATCCGCTGGCTGGACAGGCCCTGGGCGAGCGTGTCGTGGATCTCGCGGGCGAGCCGTTCGCGTTCGGCGAGGGTGCCCTCGCGCCGCTCGGTGGCGGCGAGGTCGCGCCGGGTGCGGACCAGGTCGTCGATCAGGGCGTCCCGGCGGGCGGCCTGGCGCTGCATGACGACGAACACCGTGGCGGCGACGGCGGCCACGGCGGGCGGCGCGAGCAGCACGTTCGGGTCGGGCCAGCCGGCCAGGCTGAGCTGGGCGGCCACCGCGAGGGCCGTCAGCAGCGCCACCAGCGGGAGCGCGGCGCGCGGCGGGAGGGTGCGCAGGCCGGTGTAGAACAGCGGGACCGCGCACCAGGCGAAGCTCGGGGCCAGGACGACGAGGACGGCCCACGTCGCGACGACGAGCGCGAGCCAGGTCAGGCGGCGCGGGCTGGGGCGGGTGCCGAGGGCGGGGCCGAGGACGTAGAGCACCGCCAGCAGCGCGGACAGGGCGATGATCCAGGGGGTGTGGGGGCCTTCGGCATGCCGGGCCAGGTACCGGGCGAGGGAGGCGGCCAGCAGCACGAAGAACGCCGTGTGCATGACGACGGTGAGGGCACGGGCGTCGTCCCGCTCGGGTACGGGCACCGCTCACACCTCCCTGGAAACCGCTCTGAACTGGGCAAACACCTTCCATTGTTCCCTGGTCCCGCGCCTGCGGGGTCATCCGATCGGATGACCCCGGGGACGACCGGTCCGGCGACGGGGTGCGGGCGGATCCGGGCCGAGGATCGATGGCGGAAGCGGTTCCTTACCTGGTTCCCGACCTGGTTCCGGACCCGGTTCCCCCGACTCACCTGCACAGGAAGGTTGCTCGTCATGTCCAGCCGTAGGAAGCCCTCCCGCCGTACCCGTGTCCTCGTCGGCGGTGCCGCCCTTGCCGTGATCGGCGCGGGTGTCGTCGGTACGGTCGCCGCCAACGCCGCAGACTCCACCGGCGCCGCCTCCGCCTCCGCGTCCGCTCCGGTGGCGGCCCGCGGCGGGGACCTCACCCAGAGCACGCACCTGACGCTGGCCGCGGCCGAGAAGGCGGCGCGGGCCGCGCTGGACGCCGCCGCGAAGGAGGGCCGGCAGGTCTCGGTGGCCGTCGTCGACCGGGGCGGCAACGCCCTGGTCACCCTGCGCGGGGACGGGGCCGGCCCGCAGTCGTACGAGTCCGCCGAGCTCAAGGCGTACACCGCCGTGTCCTGGAACGCGCCCACCTCGGAGCTGGCCAAGCGGCTGGCGCAGGCGCCGGCCCTGAAGGACATCCCGGGCACGCTGTTCCTCGCGGGCGGCGCGCCGGTGACCGCCAAGGGCGCGCCGGTCGCGGGCATCGGGGTCGCGGGGGCTCCGTCCGGTGATCTGGACGAGCGGTACGCGCAGGCGGGCGCTGCGGTTCTCGGCCGCTGACGCACCGGGAAACGGACAGGACGTCCGGGTCCGCCCTGCTGGGCGGGCCCGGACGTCCCTTCGAGCTGTTCAGGCGAGCCGGATCGGCCTCAGACGAGGTCGTACCGGTCCGCGTTCATGACCTTGACCCACGCGGCGACGAAGTCCTTGACGAACTTCTCCTTCGCGTCGTCGCTGGCGTACACCTCGGCGACGGCCCGCAGCTCGGAGTTCGAGCCGAAGACCAGGTCGGCCCGGGTGCCGGTCCACTTGACGGCGCCGGAGGCGTCACGGCCCTCGAACTCGTCCTGCGCGGAGGAGGTCGACTTCCACTCGGTGTCCAGGTCGAGCAGGTTGACGAAGAAGTCGTTCGTCAGCGTGCCCGGCCGGTCGGTGAGGACACCGTGCTTGGAGCCGTTGTGGTTGGCGCCGAGGACGCGCAGACCGCCGACGAGGACGGTCAGCTCGGGCGCGCTCAGCCGGAGCAGGTTCGCCTTGTCCACCAGCAGGAACTCGGCCGGCAGGCGGTTGCCCTTGCCGACGTAGTTGCGGAAGCCGTCGGCGGCCGGCTCCAGCGCGGCGAACGACTCGACGTCCGTCTGCTCCTGCGAGGCGTCGACCCGGCCCGGCGTGAACGGCACCTCGACGGCGACGCCGCCGTCCTTGGCCGCCTTCTCGACGGCCGCGGAGCCGGCGAGCACGACCAGGTCGGCCAGCGAGACCTGCTTGCCGCCCTTGGCGTTGAAGGACTCCTGCACGCCCTCCAGGACACGCAGCACATGGGCCAGCTCGTCCGGGTTGTTGACCTCCCAGTTCCGCTGCGGCTCCAGGCGGATGCGGCCGCCGTTGGCGCCGCCGCGCTTGTCGCTGCCGCGGAAGGAGGAGGCCGCGGCCCAGGCGGCGGAGACCAGCTGCGCGACCGTGAGGTCCGTGCCGAGGATCTGCTCCTTGAGGGAGGCGGCGTCCGCGGCGTCGATGACCTCACCGGTGCGCTGCGGCAGCGGGTCCTGCCACAGCAGCTCCTCGCCCGGTACCTCCGGGCCGAGGTAGCGGACGACCGGGCCCATGTCGCGGTGCGTCAGCTTGTACCAGGCGCGGGCGAACGCGTCCGCGAACTCCTCGGGGTTCTCGTAGAAGCGGCGCGAGATCGGCTCGTAGATCGGGTCGAAGCGCAGCGACAGGTCGGTGGTGAGCATCGTCGGGCGCTGCTTCTTCGACGCGTCGAACGCGTTCGGGACGATCTCCGGAGCGTCCTTGGCCACCCACTGGTTGGCGCCGGCCGGGCTCTGGGTCAGCTCGTAGTCGTACTCGAAGAGGTTCTTGAAGAAGTTGTTGCTCCACGCCGTCGGCGTCTCGGTCCAGGTGACCTCCAGGCCACTGGTGATGGCGTCCTTGCCGACGCCCGTGCCGTAGCCGGACTTCCAGCCGAGGCCCATCTGCTCCAGCGGGGCGGCCTCGGGGTCGGCGCCGACGTTGTCCGCCGGACCGGCGCCGTGGGTCTTGCCGAAGGTGTGGCCACCGGCGATGAGGGCGACGGTCTCCTCGTCGTTCATGGCCATGCGGCGGAAGGTCTCACGGATGTCGCGGGCCGCGGCGATCGGGTCCGGGTTGCCGTTCGGGCCCTCGGGGTTGACGTAGATCAGACCCATCTGGACCGCGGCGAGCGGGTTCTCCAGCTCACGGTCGCCGGTGTAGCGCTTGTCGTCCAGCCAGACGGTCTCGGGACCCCAGTAGACGTCCTCGTCGGGCTCCCACTCGTCGACGCGGCCGCCGGCGAAGCCGAAGGTCTTGAAGCCCATCGTCTCCAGCGCCACATTGCCCGTGAGGACCATCAGGTCGGCCCAGGAGATCGACTTGCCGTACTTCTTCTTCACCGGCCACAGCAGACGGCGGGCCTTGTCCAGGCTCGCGTTGTCCGGCCAGCTGTTGATCGGGGCGAAGCGCTGCTGACCGCCGCCGGCACCGCCGCGGCCGTCGCTGATGCGGTACGTACCGGCGCTGTGCCAGGCCATACGGATCATGAGCGGGCCGTAGTTGCCGAAGTCGGCGGGCCACCAGTCCTGCGAGGTGGTGAGCACCTCGGCGATGTCACGCTTCACCGCGGCGAGGTCCAGGGAGGTGAAGGCCTCGCGGTAGTCGAAGTCCTCGCCGAGCGGGTTGGCCACGGCCGGGTTCTTGGCAAGGATCTTCAGGTTGAGCCGCTCCGGCCACCACTGGCGGTTTCCACCGCCCTGGGTCGGGTGCGCGGCGCGGCCATGGGCGACCGGGCAGCCGCCCTCCGCCTTCGCGTCTGCGACGTTGGCGTCGATGTTCTCAGTCATGGCATTCCTTCCGAACTGTGCGGAACTCGGTGCTCAGGAACTGCGGCCGGTGGAACAGTCGGGGCAAGTGCCCCAGTAGACGACCTCGGCCTCCTCGATGGCGAAGCCGCTGTCGTCGGCGGCGGTCAGACAGGGCGCGTCGCCGACGGCGCAGTCGACGTCGACGACGGCACCGCACGACCGGCACACGATGTGATGGTGGTTGTCACCCACACGCCCCTCGAACCGGGCCGGGTGTCCGGCCGGCTCGATACGGCGGACCAGACCCGCCGCGGTCAGGGCGTGAAGAGCCTCGTAGACAGCTTGCAGGGAGATGTGGCCCACGCGGGCACGGACCCCGGAGGCGATCGCCTCGACGCCGAGGTGGTCGCCGTCCCGGACGGTCTCCAGCAGCGCGACGCGGGCTGCCGTCACGCGCAGGCCGGCACCGCGGAGCTCCTCGGCGGTGGTCGGGGTCGGGGAGGCGGTCATGAAGCCGAACCTACCCCCACAAACACGAAGGGTTCAAGAAAACGAGGCATGCAATTTTGGTGGCGATCCGCAGCCCGCCGGTCATCTGGGCGTCAGCCTGCACACCCGCTCGCACACCCGCCCCGACGTGTGCCGTCGTATGTGCTTTCACGTTTGCTCCGGCGTCGCCCGTCGGGCCGGCATGAGCATGCTGGCGCCCGGCGCAGCGGGCCGGGACGGTCCGGAGGCCGGTCGGGGGCATGCCCGCATCATCCGGCCCCGGCTCGCCCAGGACCGGACGGCAAGCCGGGACATCGCCCGAAGGGGTGAGCCGGAGCCGCACCGGTCGACGCCGGACGGGGCCGGTACGAGGTCAGGCGCCGCCGGTGCGGCGGTGGCCCGCCCCGGCGTACCCGTAGCGGCGGGCCAGGGCGTGGAAGGCCTCCTTCGGTTCCCGGTGCCAGCCGGAGGCGGGGTCGTCCGGGCGGTCCTTGACGGTCCTCGTGATCGCGTAACTCGCCAGGTCGAGGTCGTGCCGCGGATCGCCCGGACGGTGCGGGAGGTCGGGCGTCACGAACTCGAAGGCCATCGCCGCGTACAGGCCCAACGACTCGAAGACATCGAGGAGTTGGGTGAGGTAGGCGGCCTGGGTGCGCTCACTGCGGACCAGGTCGCCCTTGATCTCCGGCGGGACCTCGGTGCGGTCCACGATGTCCCAGCCCATGCCGGCGGTCTTCGGCGCGCCGACGTACGCACAGGTCCCGAACTCGGTGACGGCGACCGGCTTGCCCCACCGCGTACAGCGGCTCAACTCCCGCACGTAGTCGGCCCGGTGGGGGAAGTACGAGTAGTAGTCGATGCCCACGATGTCGAAGAGGCGCCAGTCGACCTGGTCGTCCTGCGCGGCGGCGTAGGCGAGCCGGCCGCGGAACACGGACCGGCCGACCGCGGCCGCCCGCGCCGTGAAGCGGTCCAGACGGCGCTGCATCGCGACGGGGTCCACCCTGCCGTCGAGCAGGTTGCGGATGCGCTCGTAGACGTCGGCGCCGGGGACGATGCCGGGCACGAACAGCCAGAACTCGCAGCCCACACTGAGGTCGACGGCGGCGCCCTGCCGGCGCAGCCGCTCGGCGAACCGGCCGGTCTCGGCCAGGTGTTCCAGGATGTCCCGCTCGGGCACGTCGCCGAGGGTCGGCTGGAGCCAGACCCGCAGCCCCCGCTCCGCCGCCTCGGCGGCCGTGGCCGTCAGGCGCTCCACTCCGTCCCCGGTGACGTCCACGGTGTCGGCGTGCAGCTCGTCTCGGATCGTCCGGATGTCCTTGCTCATACGGGCCGTGCTGAACGCCGTCCCCGGTGTCCCGCCCTCCCCCACGGTGTACACGACGCCCCGGTGGCGCAGTCCGCGCCGCACGTCGCGGGCCGGGCCGGCCGGACCGTCCTCGGCGGCCCGGGCCGGAGCCGACGGCAGCACGGCCGCGGCCAGCCCGGCGGACGCCATACCGGCCAGGAACTGTGCGCGTCTGATCCCCTTGGTCCTCTGCATACGGCCACCCTGCCGGGCAACCCCCCACCGGCACCGTCCGCCGACGGTCTACGGCACGGGGTCCAAGGATGTCGGTCCGGCACCGAAAGTCGCGGCCTCGGTCGCCACGACCGCTGCCGAGGCCGAGAGGTTTGGCGCATGATCCGCATGCGACACCGTAAGCGTGACGCGATTCCTGTGCGCGATGGCTTCCCATATCCATGAACCGTCAATCCGGTCGTACAACGGAGTGGTCACGACGACTTCGAGACGACGGTGGATGTGAGATGGCGACGCAGAAGACGAGCACGACCGACCGGACCGACCAGGGCGCCGATCTGCTGATCCGGGCCGGCGCGGTGCACACACAGGTGCCCGGCCAGGCGCCGCAGCGGGCGCTCGCCGTGCGCGGCGGCCGTATCGCGGCCCTCTCGCCCGACCCGGACGGCCTCGACGACTGGGCAGGCGCACGCACCACGGTCCACGACCTGCCGGGAGCCACGGTGCTGCCCGCGTTCGACGACACGCACACCCACCTGATCTACGCGGCCCTCGGCGCCCACGACGTGCCCGTGCACCGGGCGCGCACCATCCCCGAGTTCCTGGACCTGATCCGGCAGCGGGCCGAGCGCACCCCCGAGGGCGAGTGGATCCGTACGACCACCAACTGGCAGGAACTGAACCTGGCCGAGCGGCGCATGCCCACCGCGGCCGAGCTCGACCGGGCCACCGGCCGGCACCCGGTGCTGGTCAAGCGGGGCGGTCACAACGACGTCGTCAACCGCTACGCACTGCGCCTGGCGGGCATCACCGAGGACACGCCCGTACCGCCGGGCGGTGTCATCGGCCGCGACGCCGACGGCAGGCTCAACGGGCGGCTGGTCGACAACGCCCTGCGCCTGGTCGAGCGTCTGCTCCCCGCCCCGGACCTGGCGCAGCGCGTCGACGGGCTGCGTGTCGCGGGCGCCCGGTACGCCGCGACCGGCATCGGCACCGTGCGCGACTGCGCGGTCACCCCCGACGACTACCGGGCGCTCCTGGCCGCCCGCGAGGCCGGGGCGCTCGACATCCGGGTGCGGGCCCTGATCTCGGCGCTCGGCATGACCAGCGCGGCCCAGGTGGAGGATCTGCTCGACGTGATGGAGGACTGGCGTTCCCGCTCCGACGCGGGGTTGTGGGTGTGGGGCGTGAAGTTCGGCCTCGACGGCGGTCTGGAGGCCGGGGCCACCGAGGAGCCGTACGCCTGCGACCACGCCTTCTCCGGCACGCTGATCTGGGAGCCCGAGGCACTGGTGGAGGCCGTCGAGGCCGTGGTCCGCCGCGGCTGGCGGGTCGGCACGCACGCGTACGGCGACCGCGCGGTCCGCGTCCTGCTGGACGTCTACGAACGCGTTCTGGCCCGGAACCCGGGTCTGCCCGTCGGCACGCTGGTGATGGAGCACGGCGGTCTGGCCGGTCCCGCACAGCGGGCCCGGGCCGTGGCGCTGGGCATCCCCGTCACCATCCAGCAGCCGCTGCTGCACGACACCGCCGGGGTGGAGGAGGGCTTCTGGGGCCCGGAACGCGTCGCACGCCTCTTCCCGGCCCGGGGCTGGATCGACCTGGGTGCCGAGGTCAGCGCCGGTTCCGACTTCCCCGTCGGCCGGTTCGGCGCCATGCGCTCGGTGTGGGGCATGACCACCCGGCAGACCGTCATCGGCGTCAAGGGCCCCGAACACGCCATCACCTACGACGAGGCCCTCGCCCTGCACACCACCAACGCCGCCCGTCTCCTCGGCGAGGAGCACCTGCGCGGCACGCTCACCCCCGGCCGCTACGCCGACCTCACCGTCTGGGACCAGGACCCCGCCCGCTGCACCGGTGACAGCCTGCGCGACCTCGGCCCCACCCACACCTTCGTCGCCGGCCGCCTCGTCACGCCCGCCGACGCGCGGTAGCCCGTCACCCGGTCACCAGCGTCCCCAACTCACCTGCCCGCTCATGAGGACGGCGGTCCGCTGGTCCCCCCGCACGACGAGCCCTCGGGATCCAACTCGGCCTGCCGCCAGGTCAGTTCAGGCCGCTCCAACCGCTCCGCCGCGAACCGGGCCGTGTGTTCGGCCATCAGTCCGGCGTCCTGCCGTACGGTCGTCAGGCCGATCGGCATCAGATGGGAGAGACGGCTGTCGTCGGAGCCGACGACGGAGAGGGCCCGGGGCGCCTCGACACCGGACCGCGCCAGAGTCATCAACAACCCCATGGCGCTGCGGTCGTTGCCCGCGAGCACGGCCGTCGGCAGCGGCACGCCCGCGTCCCGTTCCGCCAGCAGGAGCCGGCCCGTCCCGATGCCGGACCGCTCGGTGTGGTCGCCGGGGATCACCCGTTTCTCGGCCTGGAGTCCGGCCCGGCGCCGCTCGGCCGGCCCGGGACCGCGCCCGCCGTCGATGTGCACGATGCGGCGGTGCCCGAGTTCCAGCGGGTGCTCCATGGCCTGCCGGACGCCCTTGCCCTCGGCCGTGTGCACCGAGTCGATCCCCGAGCGGGGCACCCGGCGCCGACGGAGACGACGGCGGCACGCCGGGCGGGCTCGGACCCGGGACCCAGCAGGATCAGCGCCTCGCTGCGGCCCTGGGCGACGGCCGACAACAGCACGTCGTAGCCGAGGCGTTCGGCGTCCGGATGGATGCCCTCGATCAGGTCCGACTGGAAGATCTGGTGCGCGGTGAACAGCACGCCGGCGGTCCGGCTGCGCCCCCGCGCGAGGAGCCGGGCGGCGCTGTCCGGCCGGTAGCCGATCTCGTCGGCTATTGACATGACATTTGGACAGGGGGCATCGCACTCGCACGAGAGCGCGCCAGTACCCCTGACCGGCCGCTCTGGGCCGTTCTGTTGCCACCGCGGGCTTCGACTTCCCCACCTCCAGCCGACCTTCTCCCCTAAGGGCACACACCATGGCAACGGCGCCATCGGTGCGCTGCACCGCCCGTAGGTGTGGGACGAGATGCTCACCGCCGATGTACCGGGACGAGAAGACCGGCACGTTCACCGAGCCGCCCGAGCTGAGCGCCGGACGGTGGGCCGGGTTCGGCAAGGCCGCCGACCGGCTGAGCCGGCTGCTGCTGAACGACTCGGACGTCCGGTACACGAACCTGAACCTGTGCCTGGACACCGGGCACGTCGCCTACGTCGGCGGGGACAACGCCGACCTTGTCCGCCGGTTCGGCGAGTCGCCGCCGGCGGGTGTGCCGAACCCGGCCGATGTCGTGGCCGAACTCTCCCGGCTGGACGCCGAGTTGTCCGTGATCGTCGCTGTACGAGTGGTCCTCGCCGGACGAGTCGGAGCGGCAGGCGGCGGTCCGCTGCTGGAAGCGGATGATCGATATCACCGCGGAGCTCGGATGTCCGCTGATGAACTCGGAGTTCAACGGCCGCTCCGCAAAGGCCGCGGAGAGCGAGGCGGCGTTCCGGCGCTCGCAGGAGGAACTGCTGACGCTGTTCGAGCGTGAGGGCATCGTGCTCCTTCCATCTGTCGGGCGCGGATCCGACGGCGGACATCGCGGCGATGACGCGTTATACGGGCGACAGACTGAAGCACGTGCACATCGCGGACTCGGGCAGGGCGAGGTGGACTGGGACGCGTTCTTCGGCAACGCTGCGCGCGCTGAAGTTCGACGATGCGAGGAAGGAACTGCCCGCACAGTTCCTCCCGCGCGGTTTTTCCTGTGTAATTCCTTCCTAGTAATTACCTTTTCCTCAAGTGACCCGCGCGACGGCACAGGCCGCTTCGCCGTTCCCTATAATTGCGTTGATTATGCGGAGATTTCGGGCACTCAGTGTCGGTATGTTTACGCCAATTGTGACGATCAATACAGTGCGGCGTGTCGTCACCCGTAAGGGTGCACGAGCCCGGCCGTCCGTGGCATACAGAAGGGTGCGTCGTTCGGCAACGGTGTGATGTTTGCCATGTGACGCACATGATCGGAGGTGAACGGGCAACGTTCCCCTTCATGCCCCACGCCAATCCTCTGCGGCAGGTGATTCGATGACCACGGCGACGACCCGGACGATCCGGACGACGCCGCACTCCCCTGACGGTGAGACCACCGCCAGGGACTCCCCGCGCACCCCCAACACCTCACTGCCGTCCCTGACGGGATTGCGGTGGATGGCAGCGCTGCTCGTGTTCGGACTGCACGTGAACAACTTCGGCTACTTCGGTGGCACCGGAGGCAGCCTGGTGTACTGGGCTTTCAGCTCCGGTGCCACCGGAGTGTCGTTCTTCTTCGTGTTGTCCGGGTTTGTACTGACCTGGTCGGCAAGACCCCACGACCGGGCACTCGGCTTCTGGCGGCGGCGCGTCGCCCGGATCTATCCGGTCCACCTCGTCACCGTCGGCCTCGCGTTCCTGCTGGCGCTCACGCTGGAGAACAACGCGCAGCCGACGCCGAAGCAGGCGGTGGCCAATGTGCTCCTGCTGCACTCCTGGTGGCGACCCTGGTGGCAGACGCTCAACCCGGTCAGCTGGTCGCTGGCCTGCGAGGCCTTCTTCTACGCCTCCTTCCCGCTGTTGATCCTGCTGCTGCGCCGGCTCGGCGTGCGCGGCTCGGTCGCGCTGGGCGGGCTGTCGCTGGTGGCGATCGTGGTGATCTCCCGGGCCGACTCCGAGCACTGGTGGACCTACGCGCTGTACTCGTTCCCGGCCGCCCGGCTGCCCGAGTTCATCCTCGGCGCGGTCACCGCGCGGCTGGTCCTGCTCGGCCGCTGGCGCGGACCCGGCCTGGAGGCCTCCCTCGCCCTGGCGATCATCGGCTACTTCCTGGTCCCGCAGGCCCCGCTCGGCTACTCGGCGACCATGTGCACGATCATCGGCTTCACCCTGCTGATCCCGGCGGCGGCGAACGCGGACCTGAAGGGGCTGCCGTCGATGTGGCGCGGCCGCCGGATGGTGCGGCTGGGCGAGCTGTCCTTCGCCTTCTACATGGTCCATCTGCTGGTGCTGCGCGCCGGGACGCACCTGCTGGGTATCAAGCCGCACTTCGGCGGCCTGGCGGCGACGGCGGTCACGGCGACCGTGTTCGCCCTCTCGCTCGGCCTGTCCTGGCTTCTCTACGAGCTGGTGGAGCTCCCGGCGAGACAGCTGCTGCTGCGCCGCCGCCACCCGGCCAAGGCGCCGGCCCCCCGTGAGGCCCAGGCGGCGGCGAGAGACTGAGCCACCGCCGCGAGCCGCCGGCGTCCTGGCGCCGTGTCAGGGTCTGAGCCGGCCGGGGTGACCCAAAAGACGCCCCCTGGTCCCCTTCCGTCGCACCGGGCGGTTCTGAACAGCCGTGCGCCGGCTCCCGCCCTGCGGGAGCCGGCGCACGGGCGGCGTCACTTGATGGAGCAGGTGTTCCCGCTGGCCGGGTTCAGCAGACCGATCAGGTCGATGGTGTCGCCGCACACGTTGGCGTCGATGCCGATCGGGACCTGGATGACGTCGCCGGAGATGACACCCGGGCTGTTGCCGGCGGTACCTGTCGTCGGGCCCGGGTTGTCGGCGCTACCGGTCGTCGGGCCCGGGTTGTTGCCGGCGCTACCGGTCGTCGGGCCCGGGCCGGCCGCGAAGGCCGTCGCCGAGCCCCCCACGGCAAGGAAGACTGCGAGCACGGCCGTTGTCGCGAAACTGCGAAGACGCATGATCTGCCTCACTGGTTGACGAAGGGGCGCCTTCCATCACACCCGCACGCCGCACCGTCCGCCTCTCCGGGTACGCCGTTCGGGGGCCGCGCGATCATGGAGTACAGGTCGGGGGAAGGACATCGCCTTCGGCGTGGGCGTACTGGCCGTTGCCGCCGGGCGAGATCACGAGCAGGTCGTGCAGTCTGATGCCGGGGCCTCGAAGCCGTCGGCCCGGACGACCGAGGGACCGGCCGTGCAGGTGCAGTAGCTGCCCAGGCCTCGTGACGGGTGACGGCGGCCGCGTTCGGGGCGTCGTAGGCCTGCTCGTTCTGGAAGAAGATCGTCCGGCCGCGCTCCCCGCTCCAGTAGACGTCGTGCTTGTTGAAGTGCTCGACGACGAGGCCGGTGGCGAGCACGTCGCCGCCGTCGACGGTGAGGCCGTGGTCGGCGCGCCAGAGCCAGGTGTGGTCGATGATCACGTCGTTGCTGTTCACGACGACCGAGTCGGTGGCGAGGCCGGGGCCCGCGTCGATGAGGAAGCCCGCGAGCCGTCCGCCGTCGACGTCCGCCCCGTGCATCGCGTCGACGCCGCCCGCCGGGACCGGCGTGGCGAGGCCGAGTCCGAGGACGACGGTGTCGGGGCGGGTCACGTGGCCGCCGTGGCGCCCGGCTTCACGACATAGAACGGGTCGAGTGAGAGGGACGTGCCGGGAGTGCGCGGCCACGAGACGCCTCGGGCGTTCGTGCGCTCGCTCGGGACGAACACCTGCCAGCCGCCGACCGAGCCCTGGAGCCACTGCGGGTCGGAGAACCGGCTGGACCAGCGGGTCGAGGTGTCGCCGTCGACGGCGGGGGCGGCGGCCGGGGTGCGGGCGAGGGGAAGGGGGAGCAGCGCGGCCAGGGCGGCGAGCGCGGCTCCCGGGCATCTCGGTCTCGTGCGGCTTCTCGTCCGGCAGCTGCGAAAGCCTTCGGGAGCCAGAACCTTCAGACGGCGAACGCTCGGAACCGCGGGAGCTCTCAGAACCGCAGACCGTGCCCCCGGGCCAGGATGTGATGCGGGTCGTGGCGCTTCTTGGCCTCGGCGAGCGTCTGCCATCCGCTCCCGAAGTGCTCGCGCCAGTCGGCGGCGGTCATCGCCAGGGCATTGACGGGATAGGCGACGCCGCCCTCGGACCGGGCGAGGTCGTACGCCCTGTGGTTGGCGGCCACCATGGCCTCGGCCGTCCCGGGGCGGTCGGGCGGGGCCGTGCGCAGCAGGGCGAACAGGTGCAGGACGGAGCCGGACGGACGGCGGAAGAGCGGTGCGCGCAGCGGCTCGGAGAGCAGCGGGTAGAGCAGGACGAGGCCGGTGTCGCGCAGGTCCTGGAAGGCCGGGTCGGCGAGTACGGCACGCACCACGGATGCGGCGCGCTCGTGCGGGAGCAGCAGGTTCAGCCAGGGGTGCGGGTGCAGCCACTCCCCTGTCTCGGTGAGGACCGCCTCGTCCGTGTCCACCCTGTGCACGAACTCGGCGTAGGAGAGGTCGGTCGTCTCCACGGTGGCGGGGTCGTGGGAGAGGCCGTCGAGCAACGCCCCGTCGTCGGGCGCGAGCCCGTCCGTGTGTGGGGCCACCGCCTCGGTCATGTACTGCCATCCGCCCTGCTCGGCCGGGCGGGCCTGGCCCTCCAGGTAGTCGAAGCGCGGCTCCTCGGCGAGCATGCGCTGGTCGTCGAGGTAGCGGGCGGGATCGGTGGAGAAGAGGCAGTAGCGGCGGACCCGGGCGGGCGCGGGGACGAGGCGCAGGGTGGCGGTGACGATGACGGCGCACTGGCCGAGGCCCGCGAGCACGGCGTGGAAGAGCGCCGGGTCCCGGTCGGGCGAGCAGACGCGGTGCTCCCCGGCTCCGGTCACCACCTCCAGCTCCAGGACCTGGTCCGCGACCAGTCCGTGCCGGTGGGCGGCGCCGCCGAGCCCGCCCGCCGACAGGACCCCGCCGACGCTCGCGCCGAGGTAGTCCGTGAGGACCGGGGGTGTGAGCCCGTGCGGCAGGGTGGTGGCCAGTACCTCCCGCCACGTCACGCCGGCCCCCACGGTGATCTGGCCGTCGGCGACGTCACCGATCCGGCTCATCGGGCGCAGGTCCAGCACGACCCCGCCGCCCGCCTGCCCCTGGCCGTACATCGAGTGGCCGCCGCCGTACACGCTCACCGGGATGCCCCGGGGGCCGGTGAACTCCAGCAGCTCCGTGATCCCGGCGACGGACTCCGGGCGCAGCACGCCGAGCGGTGTCCGCGCCACGAGGTGGCCGAAGTCCCGCGCGGACGCGGCCAGCGTCTCGGGGCGGGTGTCCAGGGCCGGGCCGAAGCGGGCGGCGAGGTCATGGGCCTGCGTCATGCCGGAATCACATCAGACGGAGGCGGCGGGCGTCGAGATCGCCGTCAACGCGGGCCCGGCGTCTGGTTCTTGACGAGTTCCAGCAGGGCGGCGTGGGTCGCGGCGTCGGCCGCCGCGACGAGTCCGTCGGCGCCGGTGAGGACGGGTTCTCCGTGCAGGCCGGTCACCGTGCAGCCCGCCGCGCGGCACAGGGCGATGCCGGCCGCGAAGTGCACGCTGTCGCGCAGGTCGCCGTCGGTGACGTAGGCGGCCCGGCGTCCTGCCGCGACCCAGGCCACGGCGAGGGTGCTGGAGATCACCCGGGGCCGGAACCGCTCGGCGAACCCCGGGTCGGCCGGCAGGTACACCGCCCGGAAGCCGGGGGAGTTGGGGAACGGCGGGTCGAGGTTGACGTCCACCAGCGCGGAACGGGCCGTCGGCGTCAGCGGCTCCTCGGTGCCGTCGTCCGCGCGCACCCGGGCGGCGCTGCCGTCGGTCCAGAACACCTCGCCGCTGAACGGGTCGGCGGTCGCGGCGGCGGTGACCCGGTCGCCGTCGCGCAGAGCGACGTTCACGCCGACGAGCATGGTGCGCACGGCGTAGTTGAGGGTGCCGCACAGCGGGTCGACGAGCCAGCGGCGGCGGGCGTCGGCGGCGCCGGAGCGCCCGCTCTCCTCGCCGGTCACGGCGTCGTCGGGGCGGGCGGCGCGCAGCACGTCCAGGATGGCCCGCTCGGCGGCCACGTCGGCCTCGGTGGCGAAGTCGCCCGCGGACTTGTCGTAGCGTGCGAGCAGGCTGCCGTGGAGGTCCCGGACCACGGCGGCGCCCGCCTGTGCCGCTCGCACGGCCAGGTGGGCGTCGGCTTCCCCGTTGATGATCGACATGGGTGCAGGATAGCCAGAAGTCTTCCGCCGTCTGGAGGAGTTGGGTGCTCCGGCGCTCAGCTCGCGCTGAGGGACAGGGTCTGCTCGGCTGCGGTGCGGGCCCCGCCGACGGTGCTGTGGGTGCGGTCCGTCCAGGTGCGCACCGGCGTGGTCTCGGCGAGCCGCCCGGACGTGCCGGACAGGCCGAGCACGAGGCCGCTGTAGCGGTTGACCAGCCGGTAGGTGTGGCCGCCCGCGTCCGGGATCACGAACCACTGCTGTCCGACGGCCGGCCCGCCGGCCGGGGCCCGGGTGACGGTGGGCCGGGCGCCCCAGGCGCGGCCCGCACTGGTGGCGGAGTCGACGCCGAGCAGCCGGCCGCTCGCGGTGTTGGTGAGGGTGAAGGCGCCGTCACCGGTCGGGGTGAAGAACCAGGTGTCGCGGCCGGATCCGGTGGGCCGGGCCAGCGAGGTGGTGCCGGAGCCGCCGGCCGCCTGGGCGAGGAACCGGCCCGTGCCGCCGGAGATGCGGTAGCGGCGGCCGGTGTGCACGGGCGCGGCCGCGGGCTTCGCGGAGTCGACGGTGATGTCGACGTACTCGCCGGAGGCGTCGTGCGAGCAGCCGAAGGCGCAGTAGGAGCGGAAGGACCGGCCGACGATCGTGGAGCTGGTGCGGTTGGCGCTGTCGAGGAACCACCGGTACCAGGAGGCGTTCGTGTAGCTCCCGGTGTCCCCGATGAGGTGCCACTTCTGGGTCGTCAGGTCGTCGGTGGCGTACAGGTACTGGGGTGAGTCGCCGCTCTGGTCGACGGCCTGCGGTTCGCCGATGTAGAGGCCGAGGTACGCGTCGTAGGCGATGTTCATGACGAACAGCGGCGAGGTCGGGGGCATCGTGCCGGCCGCGATCTGCTGGGCCGCGGTGCCGGTGTTGGCGGGGTCGTACTCGGCGGCGGCCGGGGTGTAGCCGGTGGGGTGGGCGGCGTCGACGGGGACGATGTTGCTCTCCTTGCCGCCGGTGCCGGGCTGGGACCAGGCGCCGTCGTACCACTTGCGCCAGGAGCCGGGGGCCATCTTGGCCGAGATCGGGGCGCGGGCGACGTGCTCGTAGAACGCCTTCCAGCCACCGTTCTTGTCGATGATCCGGGAGCCGTAATAGACGTAGAAGTAGCCGGAGGCGGTGTCGACGAAGAGGCGCTGGTCGCCGTCGCCGTAGGAGTACGTCTGGTTCGGGAAGGCCGTGGTGTCGCCGCGTTTCGTGCTGTACGGCGAGGTGATGACGTGGTCCTTGACGGTCCAGGTGCGGCCGTGGTCGGTGGAGACGGCGTAGTCGACGGCGTCGTAGTGCAGTCCGTCGCCGAAGGGCTGCGGGGTGAACTCGTTGTGGACCAGGCCGTACCAGTCGCCGGTGTCGGGGTCGACCCACATCCCGGACAGGTCGCAGTAGTTCTTCTGCGCGTAGCCGGAGCCGCTGGGTGCGTACGTCGCCTCGCGGCCGGTGGGGCTGTTGTTGCAGCGCCAGGTGGTGTCGTCGTTGCGGTCGGCGGAGTTGGCCGGGTTCACCGCCTTGCTGAGCCTGTTGTCGAAGCCGGCGGAGTCGAAGTCCTTGCCGGTGTAGAAGTCCCAGGTGCGCGGGTCCTTCGCGCCGTAGAGGGCGGCGGACTGCTGGTAGTGGAAGGTGCCGTCCCGGTCCAGGTACGGGGTGGCGGGGGTGTCCGTGGGGTGGGTGAACGGCACCGGGCTGCCCACGGTCACGCTGTAGGCGGCGTCGGGGGGTGCCGCGGCGGTCGCCGGGGAGGTGAGGCCGCCGCCGAGGACCAGGGCGACGGCCGCCGAGGTCACTGCCAGGGTCGTGCCCGCTCTGTTCAAGAGTCGCACCTGTGCTCCTTGTTGCCGAAGGGCCGGTTGCACGGAACGATCCGGCCCCGCCGCTCTGTCCGGCAATGGACTCCGGTGCTGCGCCTCTTGCACTTTCGCGCGCGAGCGCGCGGGGGTGCGCCGCTCAGGACTCCTCGGGCGGGGTCGCGGAGAGCGGTGTGTCCCAGGCCAGTTGGCGCACGAGAGCCGCGTCCGGGTCGGCGGGCCGGGCCACGGCCGCGCCCGGGCGGGCCGACCGGTGCCCGGCGCGGGAGATGCCGCCGCTGACGGCGACGTTGCGCTCCGCGCGCGGGCGGCGGTGCGCCTCGTAGGCGGCGAGCGCGGCGGGCACGCCGGGCCGGTCGCGCAGCGCCTTGGCGAGGACGACGGCGTCCTCCAGGGCCATCGAGGCGCCCTGGCCGGTGGCCGGGGAGGCGGCGTGGGCCGCGTCGCCGATGAGGAGCACGCGTCCGGTGTGCCACATGGAGCCGAGCGGCAGGTCGGTGGCGTTGGTGGCGAGGACCGGGCCGACGGAGGCGGCGACGATGTCCGCGGCCGGTGTGGTGTCCTTGGCCAGCAGCGGCAGCAGTTCCTCGCGCGGGTCGACCTCGTGGGCGGAGGCGTCGGCGGGCAGGGCCTCGGTGTCGACGCGGGCGAACCAGTACGTCTCCCCCGCCGGTGACACCGCGTACCCGACCGTGGTCTCGGCGCCGCGGACGAAGGTGATGAGGCCGGTCGGATCGGCGCTGGGGGCGGTGGCGGTGTAGCCGTAGAAGATCCGCTGGCCCGCGTAACCGGGCTGCACCTCGGGGGCGACGAGGGCGCGCACGGTGGAGCCGAGACCGTCGGCGCCGACGAGGAGGTCCGCGTCGGCGGTGGTGCCGTCGGCGAAGTACGCGGTGACGCCGCCCGGTCCTTCGCTCACGCCGGTCAGGCGGGCGCCGTGGCGCACCGGGATGCCGCGCCGGGCCGCCTCGCGCTGGAGGGCGGCGTTCAGTTCGCCGCGGCGCAGGCACCGGTAGTGCAGGTCGGGGTCGGTGACCTCGCCGAGGGGTGCGTGTGCCTGCTCGGTGCCCCGGCTGTCGAGCAGCCTGAGCGACGTCAGCGGGAACCCGATGGCCGTGACCGCGTCCGTGGCGTCGAGTTGGGCCAGGGCGCGCATGCCGTTGCTGCCCAGGGTCAGGAAGGCGCCGATGTCCTCGGCCGTGTCGGGGTGGGCCTCGTACACGGTCACGTCGTACCCGGCCTTGTGCAGTCCGAGCGCGGCGGCGGTCCCCGCGATGCCGCCGCCGATCACCACTGCCTTCGTCGCGTGCGTCCCGCCCACGTCTGTTCCGCTCACGTGCCTCTCCCCGTCTCGGCCGTGCCTGTCCGGCAACGGTCCACCCTATAAGGGCGGACCGGGCGCCGCGGGGGCCCGGAGGGCCGAGATCCGGACACCGCGCGACCGGCGGCGCCGGGGCCCGCCGCCCCTCCGCGCACGCGTCGCGCCTCCGTCCCGCGCGCCGCACCCGGGCGGCACGCTGCGGGGACCAGCGCACGGGCGTCACCCGGTGCGCCCGCGCCGTGACGGGTTTTTGACGGCGAAGTGGGTACGTCCCGGCCATGCGGTTGAGCGTGGTGGATGCGGGGTCGAACACGGTCCGGTTGGTGATCGCGGATGTGGAGGGGGGTGTTCCGCTGCCGGTGCACACGGTCAAGTGGAAGCTGCGGCTGTCCGAACATGTCGGCCCGGACGGCACCATCGCCGACGAGGCGGTGGAGAGTCTGGTGCAGGCGGTGGCCGCGGCGGGGGCCACGGCCCGGCGCTGGCATGCGACGGGGCCGCTGGCCTTCGCGACGGCGGTGGTCCGCGGTGCCCCGAACCGGCTGGAGGTGCTGCGGCGGGTGGCCGCCGGAACCGGAATCCGGATGTGCACCCTGCCGGGCGAGACCGAGGCCGAGCTGACCTTCCTCGCGGCGCGACGCTGGCTCGGCCTGCGCGCCGGCCCCCTGGCGCTGCTCGACATCGGCGGCGGCTCGCTGGAGGTGGCCTTCGGCCGGGGCCGACTGCCCGACTTCGCCGCCTCGCTCCCGCTCGGCGCCAGACGGCTCACCCGGGAGCACCTCGGCCTGCAGGATCCGCCGGGTCCGGCCGAGTTGAAGGAGTTGCGCCGCCGGGTCCGGCACGATCTGCGGGACGTGGCCACGCGGATCCGCTGGGAGGCGCCGCGCACGGCCGCCGTCGGTTCCCGTACGTTCCAGCAGCTGGCCCGGCTGTGCGGGGCGACACCCGGGCGTTACGGGCCGTTCGTGCGGCGGGAGATGCGCTGCCAGGACCTGGGCGAGGCGGTGCGCAGGCTCGCCGCACTGCCCGCCGCCGAGCGGGCCCAGCTGCCCGGCATCTCCGCGCCGCGGGCCGAACAGAGCCTGGCCGGGGCGGTCGTGGGCCACACGGCGCTGAAGCTCATGGGGCTGCGCCGGGTCGTCGTGCTGCCGTGGGCGATCCGCGAGGGCGTGCTGCTGCGCTACGCCGAGGACGGCCCCGAGTGGTGGACGGAGGTCGCCGGCGCCGCCGACGCCGCCCTCCTGTCCCCGGCGGCGGCCCTGCGCATCGCGGGTCCGCCGGCGTAGCCGGGACCCTGCGGCAAGGAAACACACCCTGCCTGTAGCGATCATGACAAATGAGGGGTACGCATGCCCGTATGGCATTACGTCGATCACGATCGGGAACGAAACGCCTCGCCGCCCTCGTCGCCGCCGCGGCACTGGTCCTGGTGGGCTGCGACAGCGGCGGCACGTCGTCCGCGAAGGACGGGCGCGAGCAGCTGACCGTGGCGGCGCTGCCGCTCACCGACTCGGCCGCGCTCTATCTCGCCCGGGACCGGGGGCTGTTCGCCAAGGAGGGCCTGGACGTGCGGGTCCAGCCCGTGCAGCAGAGCATCCAGGCCCTGCCCGCGCTGCTCAAGGGCCAGGTCGACGCGATCGCGAGCGCGAACTACGTCACCTACTTCCAGGCGTACGAGAAGGGCACCCTGGACCTGCGCATCCTCGCCGAGGGCGTGCGGATCGCCCCGCACATGATGGACGTCCTCGTGCCCCGGGACTCGCACCTGACGTCGCCCGGGGACCTGGCCGGCAAGAAGGTCGCCGTCGCCGTCCTCAACAACATCCAGTCGCTCACCCTGAACGCGATCCTCGCCGCCCGGGGCGCGGGCCGGCCCGTCTACCGGCAGATCCTGTTCCCGCAGATGGGCCCCGCGCTGGAGCGGAACCAGGTGGACGCCGTCCACGCGGTCGAGCCCTTCGACTCCGCGATCCAGGACCAGGTCGGCGCACGCGTCCTGCTGGACGGCGGCTCGGGACCGGCGGCGGGCCTGCCCGCCAGCGGGTACGTCACCACGAGCGCCTTCGTCCGCAAGCACCCGAAGGCCGCCGCGGGCTTCCGGCGGGCGATCGAGGCTGCCTCGAAGCTCGCCGCCGCCGACCCGGACGCGGTGCGCGCGGAACTGCCGAAGTACGCCAAGGTGACGGCGGACGCGGCCCGGTCCCTGCATCTGCCCACCTATCCGGCGACCGCCGACGCGGCACAGCTGCGCCGGCTGATCCAGCTCATGCGACAACAGGGGATGCTGACGAAGGACATCGATCCGGCGCCGCTGCTGGTGACATGACCCGGCGTCAGGAACTGGCGCTCGGCCTGCCCGGGGCGGCGCTCGCCTTCGGGGTGTGCGAGGCGGTCTCCCGGGCCGGGATCGTCCGGCGCGACTATCTGCCGCCCGCCTCCGAAGTCCTCGCCCGTGCCGTGCGGTTGGCGGGCGACGGGGCCTTCCTCGACGGGGTCGGGGCGACCCTGCGGGCCTGGGCGCTGGGGCTGGCGCTCGCCTGCGCGATCGCCGTACCGCTCGGGCTGCTGCTGGGCGCGGTGCCGGGGGTGGAGGCGGCCGTGCGCGCGGTCGTCGAGTTCCTGCGGCCGCTGCCCTCGGTCGCGCTGATCCCGCTGGTGTCGCTGCTGCTCGGGTCGGGCACGCGGACCGAGGTGACGCTCATCGCGTACGCCTCGCTCTGGCCGGTGCTGTTCAACACCCTCTACGGCCTCGGCGAGACCGACCCGCTGGCCAGGGACACGTTGCGGGCCTTCGGCTTCGGGCGGCTCGCGGTGCTGTGGCGGGTGGAGCTGCCGAGCACCGCCCCGTTCATCGCCGCGGGGCTGCGGATCTCCGCCGGCGTCGCCCTGATCCTGGCCGTGGCCACCGAGATCCTGTCCGGCTTCGGGCAGGGCCTCGGCATCTTCATCGCCCAGGCCCAGACCGCTACGGACGGCACCCTGGACGTCCTGGCCGCGGTGGTGTGGGCGGGCTGTCTCGGCCTGGTCGTCAACGGTGTACTGGTCGCCGTGGAACGGCGGTCGTTCGCCTGGGCACGCGAACGCCAGGGCGGGGAGGGGCAGTTCGCCAAGGAGGGGGCCCGGCGCACCGCCGTCCCGCTTCTGCTGCGCTGGTCGGTGCTCCTCGGCGCCGTCGTCTGCTGGGAGGCGGCCGCCCGCGCGCTGGGCAGCGTCTTCTTCCCGCCGCCGCTGCGCATCGTCCGGCAGGTCCGCGACCTGTGGTTCTCGGGACCGGCCCGGCATCTCTTCGTCACCCGGGCCGCCGCGGACACGATCCTGCCGAGCCTTGGCCGGATGGCGGCCGGGTTCACGCTCGCGGCGGTCGCCGGAATCGCCCTCGGGCTCGCGGTGGGCCGCTCGCGCCGGGCGTACGCGCTGTGCGATCCGGTGCTCCAGTTCGCGCGGGCCGTGCCGCCGCCCGCGCTGGTACCGGTGTTCGTCGTGGTCTTCGCCCTCGGTACGCCCATGCAGGTGGCGTCGATCGCGTTCAGCGCCGTCTGGCCGGTGCTGATCAACTCGGCCGAGGGCGCCCGTGCGACCGACCCGCTGCGGCTTCAGGCGGCGGCCGTGCTGCGGCTGACGGCGCCCGAGCGGCTGTGGTTCCTGATCCTGCCCTCGGCGCTGCCCCGGATCTTCGCGGGGCTGCGGCTCAGCCTGTCGCTGTCCCTGGTCCTGATGGTCTTCTCGGAGCTGCTGCCGGGCAGCGACAACGGCATCGGCTTCACCCTCACCGACGCGCAGACCCGCTCCGACCTGCTCACCGTGTGGGCGGCGCTGGTCCTGCTGGGCGCGCTCGGCCATCTGCTCAACACCGGTCTGCTGGCGGTCGAGAAGCGGCTCGTCGGACCGAGGACGTCAGCGAGGACGTCAGCGAGGAGGACGGCATGACGACGGCCACCGTGCGCGAGGCGGTCGTACGGTTACTGCGCGACACCGGGATGACCACGGTCTTCGGCAATCCGGGCTCCACGGAACTGCGGATGTTCCGCGACTGGCCGGACGACTTCACCTATGTGCTCGGCCTCCAGGAGTCCGTCGCCGTCGGTATGGCGGCCGGACATGCGCTGGGCACCCGGCGGGCCGCGTTCGTCAGCCTGCACTCGGCCGGCGGGGTCGGCCACGCGCTCGGCGCGGTGTTCAACGCCTACCGGGACCGGGTGCCGCTGGTGATCGTGGCGGGCCAGCAGGCGCGCTCGCTGCTCCAGTTGCGGCCGTTCCTCGGCGCCGACGAACCGGCCCTGTTCCCGCGCCCGTACGTGAAGTCCGCCCGCCAGCCGGAGCGGGCCGCGGACGTGCCGGCCGTGCTCGCCGAGGCGTACCGGACCGCGATGACCCACCCGCGCGGGCCGGTGTTCGTGTCCGTGCCCGAGGACGACTGGGACCGCCCCGCCGAGCCGGTCCGGCCCCGCACGCTGCACACGGCGTTCACGGCCGCCCCGGACGCCCTCGCCGCGCTCGCGGGCCGGCTGGAGTCCTGCGCCCGCCCGGCGCTGGTGGTCGGCCCGGGGGTGGACGACGAGGACGCGCTGGACGAGGTCCGGGTGCTGGCCGAGCGGCTCCGGGCCGGGGTGTGGATCAGCCCGCTCTCCGGCCGCTCCGGGTTCCCGGAGTCGCATCCGCTGTTCCAGGGCTTCCTGCCGCCGGTGGCCCGCCACCTGGCCGCGCGCCTCGCGCCGTACGACGTCGTCGTGGCCCTCGGCGCGCCGGTGTTCACCTATCACGTGGCCGACGAGGGTCCGCCGCTCGCGCCCGGCACCGAGCTGTTCCACCTGGACTGCGACGCCGCCCAGGCCGCGTGGCTGCCCGTCGGCACCAGCATCGTCACCACCCTGCGGCCCGCCCTGGCCCGGCTCGCGGAGCTGCTGAAGGAGGCGGACCGGGAACCCCCGCCACCACGGGCGGCCCCCGTCCCGGCCGCGGCGGACGCGTACATCACCCCGGAGTTCCTGTTCGACCTCCTGCGGGACCGGCTGCCGCGCGACCGGGTGCTCGTCGAGGAGGCGCCGAGCCACCGGGACGCGCTGCACGCGCGCGTGCCCGTCGATACGAGCGGCGGCTTTCTCACCACGGGCAGCGGGGCGCTCGGCTGGGGGCTGCCGCTCGCGGTCGGCCGGGCCCTCGCCGACCGGCGGCGGGTGGTGTGCGTGGTCGGCGACGGCTCGGCGCTGTACTCCGTGCAGGCGCTGTGGAGCGCGGCCCGGCACGCGGCCCCGGTCACCTATGTGCTGCTGGACAACGGCGGTTACGCGGCCGTCCGCGCGCTCGGCCGCCGCATCGGCATCGCGGCCGTCCCCGGCGCGGACATCACCGGCGTCGACTTCGCCGTCCTCGCCCGGTCCTTCGGCTGTCCGGCGGCCCGCGCCGAGGACCCCGGCGAACTGCCGGCCGCCCTGGACCACGCGCTGGGCCGGGGCGACGACGCGGGCCCCTTCCTGCTGCACCTGCGGGTCACCGGCAGCGCGGGCACCCTGTACGAGCCGTGGGCCGGGTGAGGGGATGCTGCACCTCGACGCGGTCGGCCGGCGCTTCGGCGACCAGCGCGTCCTCGACGGCATCACCCTCACCGTGCCGGACGGCCAGCTCCTGTGCGTCGTGGGGCCGTCCGGCTGCGGCAAGTCCACGCTGCTGCGCACCATCGCCGGGCTGCTGCCCGTGCAGGACGGCACGGTCACGGTGGACGGCACACCGGTGGCCGGGGTGCCGGACCGGCTCGCGGTCGTCTTCCAGGAGTACGGCCGCTCGCTGCTGCCGTGGCTCACCGTGCGGGACAACGTGGCGCTGCCGCTGCGCCGGCTCGGCCTCGGCCGGGCCGCGCGCCGGGCGGAGGCCGAGGCGATCCTCGACCGCGTCGGGCTGGCCGGGGCCGGGCGGCGCCGTCCGCCCGAGCTGTCGGGCGGGATGCAGCAGCGGGTCGCCATCGCCCGCGCCCTGGTCTGCCGCCCCTCACTGCTGCTCATGGACGAGCCGTTCGGCTCGCTCGACGCCCGCACCCGCGAGGATCTGGAGGACCTGCTGCTGGAGGTGCACCGGGCCGACGGCACGACGATCGTGTTCGTCACGCACGACATCGACGAGAGCGTGTACGTCGGCGACCGTGTCGTCGTGCTCTCCCCCGGCCCCGGCTCCCGTGTCGTCCTCGACCTGCCTGTCGGCCTGCCCGCCGACCGCGACCAGATCACGACGCGCGGCCTGCCCGGGTTCGTCGCGCTGCGCACGCAGGTGGGCCGGGCGGTGCGCGGCGAGGCCCGGGACGGCCGAAAGGGGTGACCCCGGGCCTGCCGGGATCACCCCTTTCCCGTCACCGGATGCTCAGCGCAGGTCGCGCAGCTTCACGGTGTAGATACCGCGGCCGTGCGTCGCGGCGTACAGCGTGCCGCCGTCCGGGCTCGCCTTGAGCTGGAGGACGGCGACGGCCGGGAGGCTGCCGACGCGCTGCCAGGTGGTGCGCCCCGGGGCGCGGTAGACGACGCCCAGGTCGGTGGCGACGGCGAGGCCGCCGTTTGCCGTCAGCAGTGCGGAGTCGCTGGGCACGTCGGGCAGGTTCGCCGAGATGTCCTTCCAGGTGGTGCCGCCGTCGGTGGACTCGAAGACATGGCCGACGCCCGCGCCGGGGCCCTCGGTCCAGGCCCGGGAGAAGCCGCTGACCGTGAGGAAGACGTGGTCGGCGTTGTGCGGGTCGACGGCGAAGCCGCTGAGGTACCGGTTCGGTACGGTCCCGTCGACGGGCAGGTCGATGTCGTGCCAGCCGGTGCCGTCCGCGTTGCCGACGGCGATGCCGCGGGCGAAGCCCTGGTTGTTGCAGGGGCCGCACCAGGCGGCGTAGATCTTCCCGCCGGACGCGGCGACGGCGGTCGCGGTGCGGCCCTGGCCGAGGTCGTGGACGCTGGTCCACTCGGAGCCGCTGCGGATGGCGTAGCCGTGCGTCTGGACCCAGATGTGGCGGCCGCCCGCGACCCAGGTGTCGCCGTTCTTCAGGTCCGTGGTGAGCGGGGCGATGAAGCGGGCCTCGCTGGTGGCGTTGTCGGGCGGGGCGACGGAGTACGAGGTGGCCTTGGTCGGGTCGGTGGACCAGCTTCCGTCGTTCACCGCGCAGTTCTGCGTGACCTGGACGGCGAGGTAGACGTACTCCTGGGCGATGTCGCACCCGTTGGCGGGGTCGGTGAGCGTGTCGCCGCCGTCGCCGCCGAAGTCGGACCCCATCACGGTGTCGTTGCTCCGCAGGATCGACTGGCCGTTGTCCTGGAGGCCGCCGGTGACGGACACCCCGCCGTGGTCGAGGTCCTTGCCGATGCCGACCGAGTAGTACTGGAGGGTGTCGATGGTGCCGTCGTTGAGGGAGGTCCAGTCGGTGGCGTGGCCGGAGGCGTCCTGGGCGCCGTCGACCGGGCGCTTGTAGATGCCGCCGTCGTTGCCGACGTAGACGAAGGACTTCCCGTGGTAACTGCCGATGGCGACGCCGTGCTGGTCGGAGTGGGTGGTCTGGTGGCAGGCGCCGGTCTGCCGGGACGGGTCGATGCTCCAGCAGGAGAACGGGAAGTTCCAGTACGGGCCGACGGTCGACCAGGTGCTGCCGCCGTCCTTGGTCTCGTAGACCTCCTCCAGGCCCGCGTACAGATGCTGCGGGTCGGCCGGGTCGACGGCGAGGAACTGGTTGTACCAGGCCTGGACGCCGGGCATGTAACCGGCCGTCGTCAGCGCGGAGTTGTCGGCGGCCAGGCCCTTGTAGTCGGCGATCTTCGTCCAGGGGCCGGTCGGGGAACCGGTCTTGGAGACGTAGATGCCCTCCAGGCCGCTGTCCGGGTTGGTGCTGAGCTGTTGCGGCGACTGGTCGATGGCGTAGTAGCGGGAGCCGTCGGCGGAGCGGGCGAAGGTGACGTTGCCGACGTTCGCCGCGTCGGCCGGCAGGTCGCCGAGGCCGCTGGTGACGCGGGTCCAGGCGCCGTTCACCCGGGTGTAGAAGCCGTTGTAGTCGTCGCCGCTGCGCCAGCCGACGGCCAGGACCACCTTGGAGGGGTCCTTGGGGTCGATGGCGATGTCGTTGGCGATGTTCTTGTACGGCGCGTCGGCGTCGTGGGCCTTGGCGCCCTTCGGCAGGTAGTCGGGGTTCGGTGCGAACTCCAGCTTCCAGGGGCCGCGCAGGTCAGTGGTCGAGTGGCTCCACACACCCTCGCTGGTGGCTGCCCACACCCGGCCGCCGCCGAAGCGCAGCTCGTGGATGGTGGTGCTCTCCAGCTCGCTGCCGCCGACCCGGCCGCGGACGGAGAAGGCGTCGTGGTGGGGGTGGGTCAGGACGTAGACGCCGCTGCCGAGGTAGGCGTCGGAGTTGGTGGTGGCCTCGCCGGTGCCCAGCCACAGCCGGCCCGCGCCGTCGAGGGCGAGGGCGCCGGTGGACTGGGCGGGCAGCCGGTCGCTGATGGGCTGCCAGTGGCCGCCTCCGCTGCGCGAGCGCCACACGCCGCCGCCCGCGCTGCCCGCGTAGACGTAGCCGTCGTCGTCGGCGGCCACCGCGGCCATCCGGCCGGTGACGTTCCCCGAACCGCCGCTGGAGTTGGAGTCGACGTCGCGGTAGCGCGGGTCGTCGGAGTTGTAGGGCAGGTCGGTGATGTTGCGCCAACGGCCGCCCGCGCTGCGGAGGTTGGCGAGGCTGTTCCAGGCCGCGCCGTACGCGCCCGGGGCGACGACGCCGGGTGAGGTCCGGGCCTCGGCGTACTGGTCCGCGCCCTCGGCGATCTCGTCGGCCTCGTTGCCGCCGTCGTCGTCCGCCGCCACGTGCGGGGACATGGTGCCCACCGAGTGCACGCGTTCCTTGGCCAGTTGGCCGAGGACGCGGGCGCCGAAGGGGCTCGGTGAGCGCCCGTACGCGGCGGACGGGGGGATGGCGACGAGTGCGGCGGACGCCGTGAGCGCGCAGACGGTGAACCACCGTCTTCTGCGGGTCGGCACGGACACCAGGACCTCCAGGAACGATCGACACTGACCGACGCTGGAGACCCGATCACGCGGACACGGAAACATCCGCCGCTTGGCCAAGTCTTGGCGAGAACCTGTCAGTAGCTGCCGTTCCGGCGGGTCCGCAGCCTGCCGAGCGTCTTCAGCAGCTGATCCGCCGGATCACGCAGCCCGGGATGGGCCAGCACCGTGTTGCGCAGGCCCCTGACCGGCCTGCGCCACAGCCGCTGGGCCATCGCCACCGGATGGGCCCGGGCCGCGAAGCCCTCCCCGACGCGCAGGTCGCGGGTCTTGAGCCACTCCTTGTACTCCTTGTCGCCCCGGCCCAGGTCGACCAGGGTCACCCCGGCCCGCGCGGCCGCCTCGGCGGTGCGCAGGTGCATCATCAACCCCGGGGAGTAGTAGTGCAGTTCGGGGTCGTAGGCGGTGAACCAGGCGGCCAGTACGGTGCTCGACCGGGGGCCGAAGTGGGCGGCCACCGGGCGGTCGCCCGCGTACAGGACGGACAGCACCCCGGTGAAGTGCTCCTCGCGGACGCGGAAGAGATGGTCGACCAGGCCGACGATCCAGGGCCGCGAGAACCGGTCCATGCGTCCGGTCCTGCGGTACTGCGCGGACTTCCAGCGCATCAGGGTGCGCAGGATCTCGGGGTCGCGCTCGTCGAACGCGAACCGCACCTCGCCGATGTCGCGGCCGAGCCGCCGCTCCTTCTTCAGCGTCGTCTTGGCCAGCCCCGGATAGGTGGCCCGCAGCCACTCCGGATAGCCGCCGTCGCCGGGTTTCACGTCGATCACCGGCGAGGCGAAGGTGCCCGTGACGTGCGGCGCGAACGGCCGCTGTTCCTGCACGAGATGGTCGAACTCGAAGATGCTGAGCCCGCACGCCCGCAGCAGCGCGTCCGTGTCCCAGGTGACCCCGGGCCGGTGCACGAGGGCCTGGCAGTCGGACAGGCCGAGCCCGATGGCCCGGCCGGTGCCCAGCGGCCCGCGCTCGTAGGGGAGGAAGCCGGCCGGCTCCCCGCCCTCGCGCAGCACCGCGACCCGCGCGCCGCCCCGGAAGAGACCGACGCCGGCCGCGAACTCCGGTGCCAGAAAGGGATTGGCGTACTCGGGTGACTCGTCCATCGCGCGATGCCATGCGGCCCGCAGCTCGGGTGTCAGCTCGCCGGGTCTGTGGTTGGTGATCTCCACGACGGATCGTGAAGCACGGCTGATGGATCGCATGCGCGACCGCTCCCCCCATGACGCGCCGGGCGCGTCCTGCCATTCGTACCGTTGTCTGCGTCCCCACCGCGTGCGACTGCCCAAACCGCGCGAAACAGTACGCACGCCCTCAAGGGTGCCCCAGGCGACGGACGGTCCGCCATGGGTCTGCGGACATCGGTCAGGAGTCCACCTGGGCGCTCAGGTCCTGTGTGCCGATCACCGAGAGCAGTTCCAGCTGGGCGTGTCCCTCGGTGCCGGGCGGGGCGCTGAACCACAACAGCCGCTGACGGCCGTCCTCGCTGAAGAGGTTGTGGCAGTCGAGCTCGATGACGCCGAGCGAAGGGTGAACGATGCGCTTGTGGTCGGTGCGGCGCAGGGCCACCTCCCGCTGCTCCCACAGCTCGGCGAACTCCGCGCTGCGCCGGCGCAGCGCGGCCACCATCCGGGTCACGTCGGCGTCCTTCGCACGCCGGGCGGCGACGGCCTGGAGGTCGGCGGTGAAGACGCGGGAGTGGTGCGGGTGGTCCTCGGCCGGGTACAGGCCGCGGGCGGCGGGGTCGGTGAACCAGCGGTACACGAAGCTCCGTTCGGGCCCGCGTCCGGGCGGCATCGCGCCGAGCAGCGCCACGGCGAACGGGTTCTGCGCGAGGGTCTCGTGCAGATCGGTGATGACCTGGGCGGGGGTCGTGGTGAGCCGGTCCAGCAGGCCGAGCAGTGCGGGCTGGACGAGGGTGGCGGGGCCGCTCGCGGCGGGCGCCAGCGGGCGGTCGGCGAGATGGAAGAGGTGGTCGCGCTCGTCGCCGCTGAGCCTCAGGGCGCGGGCGAGGGCGGCCAGGACCTGCGCGGAGGGCTGGGCGCCCCGGCCGCGCTCCAGCTCCGTGTAGTAGTCGGCGGACAGTCCGGCCAGCTGGGCGACCTCCTCGCGGCGCAGGCCCGGTACCCGGCGGCGGGGTCCCGCGGGCAGGCCGACGTCGGCGGGGCGGACCCGGTCGCGCCGGGACTTGAGGAAGGCGGCCAGCTCTGCGTGGTTCACGCCTCCCATGGTCGCGCCCGCCGGCCCGCGTATCCAGGGGTTGCCGGCCCCAGGGTGAGCGCAGCCGTGGCTGCCCCGGGCGCGACGGCCCACGGTGGAGTCACCGAGCAGGCCACCGACCGGGCGCGACGCCCGCAGCGACTGGAGATCTCATGTCCACCGAAGCCACCACCCCCTCGACCCCCACCCCCTCGTCCGCCACCGCCTCGACGCCCCGCGTCGCCGTCGTCACCGGCGGCTCGCGCGGCATCGGCCGGGCGGCCGCGCTCCGGCTCGCCGCCGACGGACACGCCGTGGTGGTCGGGTACGCGGGCAACCGCGACCTGGCCGAGGCCGCCGTCGCGGACATCACCGCGGCCGGCGGCCGCGCGCTCGCCGTCCGCGCCGATGTCGCGGACGAGCAGCAGGTCGCCGCGTTGTTCGGCACAGCCGCCGAGGAGTTCGGCGGGGTGGACGTCGTGGTCCACGCGGCGGGCCGGATGTATCTCGCGCCGATCGCCGAGCTGGACCTCACGGAGCTGGACGCCCTGCACCACACCAACGTGCGCGGCACGTTCGTGGTCGCCCGCCAGGCAGCCCGCACCCTGCGCCGGGGCGGCGCGTTCGTCGGTTTCTCCAGCTCCGTGGTGGGCCTGGCGTTCCCGTCGTACGGCGCCTACAGCGCGAGCAAGGGCGCGGTCGAGGCGCTGACCCTGGTGCTGGCCCGCGAGCTGCGCGGCCGCGACGTCACCGCCAACACCGTCGCGCCGGGACCCACGGCCACCGATCTGTTCCTGGACGGCAAGGACGAGGCGGCCGTCGCCGCCCTGGCCGCCCAGCCCCCGCTGGAGCGCCTCGGCACGCCCGAGGACATCGCCGGGGTGGTGGCCTTCCTCGCCTCCCCGGCCGGCCACTGGATCAACGGCCAGGTGGTCCGCGCCAACGGCGGCATCGTCTGACCCCCGCTCACTCCCGCTCGTCTCTCCCCCCAGCGAGGAATCATGACGACCGACACTCCCCTCACCATCCTGGTCACCGGCGCCTCCAGCGGCTTCGGCGCGCTCACCGTGCGCGCCCTCGCCGACGCCGGTCACACCGTCTACGCGGGCATGCGTCACACGGCCGGCCGCAACGCACCCGCGGTGGCCGCCCTGGACCGGTACGCGGCCGGACACGGCGTGTCCCTGCACGCGGTCGACCTGGACGTCACCTCCCAGGACAGTGCGGACACGGCCGTGGCCCGGGTGCTCGCCGAACAGGGCCGGCTGGACGTGGTGGTGCACAACGCGGGCCACATGGTCACCGGGCCCGCCGAAGCCTTCACCCCCGAACAGCTGGCAGACCTGTACGACGTCAACGTGCTGGGCGCCCAGCGCGTGAACCGGGCCGCCCTGCCCGTGCTGCGGGAGCGGGGCGCGGGACTGCTGGTGTGGATCGGCAGTTCCAGCACGCGCGGCGGCTGCCCGCCGTTCCTGGGGCCGTACTTCGCGGCGAAGGCCGCGATGGACGCCCTGGCGGTCAGCTACGCCGGCGAGCTGGTCCGGTTCGGTATCGACACCGCGATCGTCGTGCCGGGCGCCTTCACTTCCGGCACCAACCACTTCCTGCACGCCGGCACCCCCGCCGACACCGGACGCGCGAACGCCTACGGCGAGCGCTACGGCGCCCTCCTGGCGGGGCTGGACGAGCGTCTCGCAGCGCTGGTGCCGCCGGACGCGGACGTGGCGGAGGTCGCGCGGGCCGTCGTACGGCTGGTGGAGCTGCCCGCCGGGCGGCGCCCGCTGCGCACCCATGTCGACCCCGCCCGGGACGGCAGCGAGGTCGTCTCCGCGGTCGCCGACCGCGTCCGCGCCGACTTCTTCCGCCGGGCGGGCCTGGACGACCTGCTCACCACCGGAAGTTCCCTCTGATACACCGCCGAAGAAGGAGAATCACCATGCCGTTCGCGAATTTCAAGGTGCCCGCCGGCAGCCTGGACGCGCAGCAGAAGGAGCTGCTCGTCACCCGCACCACCGAGCTGTACGTCGAGGTCTACGGAGAGCGGGCCCGCGCCGCCACCATGGTCCTGGTGGAGGAGGTCGCCGACGGCGGCTGGGGCATCGGGGGCGGCGTGCTGACCCTGGCCAAGCTCCGGCAGCCGGCGCAGGATTGACGACCGACCGATGTGATCCGTTGTGTGAGAGGCGGTATGCCATGTCACCCGTCCCCCAGCCCGCCGACCTGCTGGCCGCGATGCCCTTCGCAGCCGGCCTGGGCATCGAACTGCGCGAGGCCACGGCCGAGCGGGTCGTCGGCGCTCTGGCATGGTCCCCGCAGCTGTGCACGGCCGGCGGTGTGCTGCACGGTGGGGCCCTGATGGCGCTGGCCGACAGCGTCGGGGCGGTGTGCGCGTATCTGAACCTGCCCGAGGGGGCGTCCGGTACGTCGACGGTGGAGTCCAAGACCAACTTCCTGCGGGCGGTGACCTCCGGGCACGTGCACGCCACGGCCCGGCCCCTGCACCTCGGCGGCACGCTGCTGGTGGTGCAGACCGATCTGCGCGACGACCGGGACCGGCTGGTCGGACAGACCACGCAGACCCAGATCGTGCTCCGGAAGAACACCGCCTGACACGACCGGCGAACGCCCCGGCTGCGAAGGCCGGCCCCCGGCGACGAGGGGGCCGGCCTTCGTCGTGTCCGCCCCGTCCGCCGCACCCACGCTCTTGACATGAACCTGTGTGACCCCTGAGGCTGCGTGCTTGAAGTTGCTCGATCGAAGCCTGTTCCAAGCGTTTCCGAGCATCATCACCCAGAACAGTCAGACCGCAGTGCTGCGAGGGGAGCTGTTCCGCCGTGCACAGACCACACAGACCGCGACGACTGCACAGACTGCGCCACCGTGTACCCCGGCCGGCCTGGGTACCACTGGGACTGGCGACCGCCCTGGCGGCGACCGTGCTCGCCGGCCCGGTGCCCGCCCATGCCGCCGCCACCGCCTCCGGCGCCGTGCTCGACACCGCCCACAGCAGCGTCAGCTGGCAGAGCCCGGTCTACGCCAAGGGCACCGGCGGCGGCACCGAGAGCTGCCCGTCCGCCGGCAGCGACCCGGACGACACGGTCTGCGACCGCTTCGACCTGACCGTCTCGGTGCCGGCCGGCTACTGGGACGACAACCCCGAGGGCGGCGTCCCGCTGTCGATCAGGTGGGACAGGCCCTCCGACGACTTCGACCTGTACGTCTACGACGACCAGGGCAAGCAGGTGGCGTCCAGCGCAGGCACCGCCGACCCCGAGGCCACGGTGATCCCGCGGGCGTCGGGGACGTACCACGTGCTGGTCGTGCCGTACGACGTGCACGGCGGCGCCTTCACCGGCACGGCGTACCTGCCCGCGACCACGGACGCCGGCGACCTGACCTCCTTCTCGGGCGGCGCGGGCAGCTACACCATCGGGGCCGGGCGGCTGGCAGCGCGCGCCGACTTCCTGACGGGTGGTCAACTCCGGCTCCAGGCAGATCCGTCCGGTTCGCTGAGCGATCCGGCGGGCACCGCGATCGTGCGCAAGGAGCCCGCGCTCCAGCGGCACACCTCGTCCTTCGACGCGGGCGACTACTACGGCATCCGATCGCCGCAGGCCGTACTGCGCGTCTACAAGAAGCCGTTGCGCTTCGGTCTGTACAAGCCGGACAACCGCACCCGGATCTGGCAGGAGGACAAGCCGCTGCGCTGGTCCACCGGCGGGATGCGGCAGAGTCTCGCGCGCGGCGCGGACGAGCAGTTCTTCGGCGGCGGCGAGCAGAACGGCAGCTTCTCGCACCGGGGCCAGACGATGTACGTGGCCAACAGCTTCGACTGGGACGAGGGCGGCTACAACAACTCCCAGCCGTTCTACCTCTCCAGCGCGGGCTACGGCGTCTTCCGCAACACCTTCGCGCCCGGCGTGTACACCTTCGGCCAGCCCGTCACCACCGGCCAGCAGGAACGGCGCCTGGACGCCTACTACTTCCTCGGTGACGCCAAGCAAGTGATCGGAAAGTACACGGCGTTGGTCGGCAGGCCGTTCATGCCTCCGGTGTACGGCCTCGAACCCGGCGACTCCGACTGCTATCTGCACAACGCCAACCGGGGCGAGCGGCACACCCTGGACGCGCTGAAGACCGCCGACGGGTACACGCAAGCCCAGATGCCGCTCGGCTGGATGCTGGTCAACGACGGCTACGGCTGCGGGTACGAGAACCTGGAGCAGACCGCGCAGGGCCTCCAGGACCACCACGCCCAGCTCGGCCTGTGGACCCAGGACGGCATCGACAAGCTCGCCGACCAGGTCAAGGCAGGTCAGCGGGTGGCCAAGCTGGACGTGGCCTGGGTCGGCAACGGCTACAAGTTCGCCCTCGACGCGTGCGACGCGGCGAAGAAGGGCATCGAGGACAACAGCGACGCGCGCGGATTCGTGTGGCTGCCCGTGTCCTGGGCGGGCGCGCAGCGCTGCGGGGTGCTGTGGAGCGGCGACCAGAAGCTGTCGTGGGACTACATCCGCTGGCAGATCCCGGCCTACGCCGGGGCGACGATGTCCGGTATCGCGTACGACACCGGCGACGTGGGCAGCATCTACCGCCACGACGCCACGATGTACGCGCGCGACCTGCAGTGGAAGGCGTTCCTGCCGGCCATCATGACCATGGACGGCTGGGCCACCGACCTCACCACCAAGAAGCCCGCCGACCAGCAGCCCTGGCTGGACGGGGAGCCGTACACCTCGATCAACCGGAAGTACCTCCAGCTGAAGGAGCGGCTGCTGCCGTACATGTACACCCTGTCCGCCGAGGCGGCGAAGACCGGGGTGGGGGCGGTCCGCCCGCTGTGGCTGGAGTACCCGGACGATCCGGGCACCCTCACGGACCAGGCGAAGTACGAGTTCCTGTCCGGGCCCGACTTCCTCGTCGCCCCGGTCTACCAGAACTCCGACACCCGGGACGGCATCTACCTGCCGAAGGGCACCTGGACCGACTACTGGACGGGCCGCACCTACCAGGGTCCGACCACGGTCAACGGCTACCACGCCCCGCTCGACACCCTGCCGCTGTTCGTGCGCGAGGGCGCGGTCGTGCCCATGTGGCCGAAGGGGACGACGAGTTGGCAGACCCGGGACCGGCACGAGCTGGACTGGGACCTGTACCCGGCGGCCCGTGGCACGAGCCGTTACACGCTGTACGAGGACGACGGCGTGACCCGTGACTTCGCGAAGGGCGCGGCGGCGACCCAGCGGGTGTCCCTGCACGCCGACGGCAAGGGCATGACGGTCACGGTGGGCGCGAGCAAGGGCGGCTACGCGGGCAAGGTGGACGCCCGCACGTACCGGTTCACCGTGCACGGCGCCACGGCGCCCGCACGCGTCCTGCTCGACGGTCGCCAACTGCCCGCGTCCGCCTGGTCGTTCGACCCGGACACGCACGTCACGACGATCACCACGGCGAGCCTGCCGCTCGACCGCGGGTTCACGGTGCGACTGGTCGACGACAGGTAAAAGGATCGTATGGTCTAGTCCAAAGAGCGCGTTGGTCTAGTCCAACTTATTGACGTGGCCGCAACAGCTCCCGGAGGGTGGGGCTCCCCGTACCGGGGACTCCCCACCCCCACCCTCTGGAGGCACGAAGTGAAAAGGCTTCGGGCATGTCTGGGCGCGGCGGCGGCCGTGACCCTCGCCGCCGCCGGCACGACCGCGCTCGTCGCGGGCAACGCCTCGGGCGCGACCGCCGCGCTGAGCAACCGCTGGTACGCCGCGGCCCCCTATCTGATGCCGCTGGACAACGACCCGCCGGACCCGTCCGCCATCATGGACGCGACCGGCCTGAAGGCCTTCCAGCTGGCGTTCGTCCTCGCCCCCAACGGCGGTGGCTGCGCGCCCACCTGGGGCGGCACCGCACCGGTCTCCTCGGACACGGCCGTGCAGTCGATGATCAACACCATCCGCGGCAAGGGCGGGGACGTGTCGGTCTCCATCGGCGGCTACGGCGGTACGAAGCTCGGCCAGGCCTGCGCCGACCCCGCCGCCACGGCGGCCGCCTACCAGCAGGTCATCGCCAAGTACGGCCTGCACGCCATCGACTTCGACCTGGAGGAGCCGGAGTACGAGAACACGGCGGCGATCCACAACGAGATCGGCGCGGCCAAGATCCTCCAGCAGAACAACCCGGGGCTGTACGTCTCCGTGACGACGGCCGGCACCGCGGACGGCACCGGCTGGTTCGGCAAGCAGATGCTGCTGGAGGCCAAGTCCCAGGGGTTCACACCGAACAACTTCTCCATCATGCCGTTCGACGGCGGCTTCAACGGCGCGGCGAGCCAGACCAGCGCGCTGACCAACTTCAACGCGATCCTCCAGTCGACCTTCGGCTGGGACCAGGCGACGGCGTACGCCCACGAGGGCTTCTCCGGCATGAACGGCCGCAGCGACACCGGCGAGATCTTCACCCAGGCGGACTTCCAGACCGTGCTGGACTACGCCACGAGCCACAACATGGACCGCTTCACGTTCTGGTCGCTGAACCGCGACCGGCAGTGCAGCCCGCCGGACAACGGGGGCCGCACGTCCGGCACCTGCTCCAGCGTGGCGCAGAGCGACTGGGACTTCGCGAAGGACTCGGTGAAGTTCGCCGGCGTCACCCCGCCCACCCCCACGCCCACCCCCACACCGACCCCGACGCCGGGCTCCTGCAAGCCGGCGTGGAACGCGTCGACGGCGTACACGGGCGGGGACGAGGTGTCGTACGACCAGCACGACTGGAAGGCCAAGTGGTGGACCCAGAACGAGGTGCCCGGCGCCTCGCAGTGGGGGCCGTGGCAGGACGAGGGCGCCTGCTGAACCTCTTGACGGGCCTGGTCCGGACCTCTAGCTTCTCGGGTCACCAGCGACCACGTACGCGGCCGTCGTTCATCCACATGAACAACGGCCGCGTTCCGGCCCGAAGGGACCCCCCATGACCCGAGCTCGACTCCTCGCGGTACCGGCCGCCGCGGGCCTCGCCCTCGCGCTCGCCCTCCTCGGCAGCCCCAGCGCGCTCGCCGCCGATCCGCACGTCGCCCCCGGCGGCAACTTCGACCTGTCCGTGTGGGAACTCCAGGAACCGGTCGGCTCCCCCGGCAGCCCGACCACCATCCCCTCGCCCCGGCTCCAGGGCGCGAACGGCTACCAGGACGCGTACTTCTACACCGACACCCGCGACGGCGCGATGACCTTCTGGGCACCCGAGAAGGGCGTCACCACCCCCAACTCGAACTACGCACGGTCGGAGTTGCGCGAGACGAACCACGACGGCAGCGCCGCGGACTGGGCGTTGTCCGGCTCGCACCGGATGAACGCGACGCTGCGCGTGGTGTCGGTGACGAAGAACGTGTGCGTCGGCCAGATCCACCTCGGCAGCGGCGGCTCGTCCACCAAGCCGCTGCTGGAGCTGTACTACCGCGCGAACGGCGACATCGTGCTCGGCACCGAGAACTCGCCGGCCGGCGGCCAGACGTCGCACGCCGTGGGACATGTTGCGATCGGGAAGACCTGGAGCTATACGATCGCGGTCTCCGGCGGGAACACGATCGACCTGACCGTCAACGGGACGACCACCCACTACCCCATCGCGTCGTCGTTCCAGCAGTACAAGCAGTACTTCAAGGCCGGTTCCTACAACCAGTCCTCCTCCGACAGCACCACCAACGGCGCCCGTGTGGCGTTCTACGGGCTGACCGTGAAGCACGGCTGAACACGGCCGCCACGCTGTCCGACCTGCGCGACTGGTGCAAATGGCCGTACGGTCGTAGCGTCGAGTGGACGCGGTCGGACACAGCACAACAGTGGGAGCGGCCATGCGCGGATCAGTGGTGGGAACGGCGGTGACCCTGGCGGCAGGAACCCTGCTGACAGCGGCGATGACGACGGCGTCGGCCAGTGTGCCGACCACGGCACCGGTCAGGGCGAGGCCCGGGCAGCCCGTACTCGTGGACTGCTTCTTCCACCGGAACGTCCGCCCGAACGACTTCATCCTGGCCTGCGGCGACGGCAACAGCCGGCTGACCGGACTCCACTGGACCCAGTGGAGTCCGGACGGGGCGAAGGCCATCGGCGTCAACATGGTCAACGACTGCAAGCCGTACTGCGCGGCCGGCACCTTCCACGCGTACCCGGTCGTCATCCGGCTCAGCGGCGAGCAGTCCTGGAAGAAGCACCCGTACTTCCTGCGCTTCGCGAACCTCAGCCTGACCTATCCCGGCGCCCGGCCGGACACGTTCAAGCCGGTGATGAACTACCCGCTCTGGGACTGACGCCCGGGGACCGGCTCTTCGGAACCGATGCCCGGGTGCCGGCCACCGAGCCCGGCGGCCGCACCGGCCGTCACCCGGGCGCGCCGCTCGCCGCGGCGGGTGCTGAGCCGCGCGGGCGATCCCGCGGCCCGGCGCTCGTCCCCGGCGACCTGCGCAGCCGCATGGTGGTGTGACCCCGCACGCCGGCGCCCGCGCGCCGTCCCGAGAGAGGTCACATGCCCCGACTCCCCCGCCTGGCCGGTGCCGCCACGGCCGCGCTCGCGTTCGGCGTGGTCGCGGCGGCGCCCGCGACCGGCACCGAGCCGGTCGTCACCGACGCCCGCATCACCGCCCATTTCGGCCTGGCCGCCGGGCAGACGCCCGACAACATCGCGCTCGAACCCGACGGCTCCGCCGACCTGACCCTCGCCTACGCCCGGCAGGTCGCCCATGTCACGCCCGAGGGGCAGACCCGGATCGGCGCGACCCTGCCGGCCGTCTCCCACCCGGACACCCCGCTCGTGCACCAGGCCGTCGTGACCGGCATCGCCCGCGCCCACGACGGCACCCTGTACGTCAACTACGCGACCGGCACGAGCAGAACGGGCATCTGGCGCCTCGCCCCCGGCGAGGAACCCGAGCAGATCGCCCCGTTGCCGGCCAACGGCTATCCCAACGGCCTGGCCCTGGACGAGCACCAGGGCGTGCTGTACGCCGCCGACTCGGTGCTCGGCACCGTCTGGCGAGTCCCGCAGCAGGGCGGACCGGCCACCGCGTGGGCCCGGGACACCGCGCTCAAGCCGCTGACCGGAGCCTCGGCGGGCGGCTGCGGCGCCAACGGCCTCAAGGTGCACCGCGGTGCCGTGTGGGTGTCGAACACCGACCGCGGCACGCTGCTGCGCATCCCCGTCGGCCAGGGCGGTTCCGCGGGCCGGGCCGAGATCCTGGCGCACGGGCTCGCCGGCATCGACGACTTCGCCTTCACGGGCTCCGGCCGCACGGTGGTGGCCGCGCTGAACAAGGCCAACCAGGTGGTCCTGGTGCGCCGCGACGGATCGCGCACGGACGCCCTCGGACAGCAGGACGGGCTGTCCAACCCGACGTCGGTCGCCGTACTCGGCCGCGTCGTCTACGTGCCGAACTCCGCGTACTTCACCCGCAAGGACCCGAACCTGCTGCTCGCCCGGCTCCGGGAGCGCGGCGACCGGCTGTAGCCGCGGCGGATTCACACGGACGCACGCACGTGCGCCGCGACCGGCAGGGCATCCGGTCGCGGCGCATCCGTGCACGGGTCAGCCGATCTCGACGAGCAGGTCCCCGCCCTCCACCTGCTGGATGCGGTTGATGGCCAGCCGGGAGACCCGGCCCGCCTTCGGCGCGGTGATGCTGGCCTCCATCTTCATCGCCTCGATCGTGGCGACCGTGGCACCGGCGGCGACCTCGTCCCCCTCGGCCACCGCGAGGGTCACCACACCGGCGAACGGCGCCGCCACATGGCCGGGGTCGGTGCGGTCGGCCTTCTCCGTCACCGGCACGTCCGAGGCGGCCGCGCGGTCGCGGACCTGGATCGGGCGCAACTGGCCGTTGAGCGAGGACATCACGGTGCGCATCCCGCGCTCGTCGGCCTCGCCGACCGCCTGGAGTTCGATGAGCAGCCGGACGCCGGGTTCCAGGTCGACGGCGTACTCCTTGGCGGGACGCAGGCCGTAGAAGAAGGCCTTGCTGTCCAGCACGCTGGTGTCGCCGAAGGACTGCCGGTGGGTGTCGAACTCGCGTGTCGGGGCGGGGAACAGCAGCCGGTTGAGCGTCGCCCGGGGGTCCTTGGCGAGTCCCTCGCGGTCGTCGGCGGACAGCTCGGGCGCGGGCTTGGGCTCGCCGCGGCCCTTGAGGGCCTTGGTGCGGAACGGCTCGGGCCAGCCGCCGGGCGGGGTGCCCAACTCGCCGCGCAGGAAGCCGATGACCGAGTCGGGGATGTCGAACCGGTCGGGCGTCTCCTCGAAGGCGTCCGGGGAGACCCCGGCGCCGACCAGGTGCAGGGCGAGGTCGCCGACCACCTTGGACGACGGGGTGACCTTCACCAGCCGGCCGAGGATGCGGTCGGCGGCGGCGTACATCGCCTCGATGTCCTCGAAGCGGTCGCCGAGGCCGAGGGCGACGGCCTGGGTGCGCAGGTTGGACAGCTGGCCGCCGGGGATCTCGTGGTGGTAGACGCGGCCGGTCGGGGAGGCGAGGCCCGCCTCGAACGGGGCGTAGATCTTGCGCACGCCCTCCCAGTACGGCTCCAGGTCGCCGACGGCCTGGAGGTCGAGGCCGGTGGGGCGCTCGGAGTGGTCGGTGGCGGCGACGAGCGCGGACAGCGACGGCTGCGAGGTCGTCCCGGCCATCGAGGCCACCGCGCCGTCGACGGCGTCGGCGCCCGCCTGGATCGCGGCGAGGTACGTCGCGAGCTGGCCGCCCGCCGTGTCGTGGGTGTGCAGATGCACCGGCAGGTCGAACTCGCGGCGCAGCGCCGAGACGAGCTTCGCGGCGGCCGGGGCACGCAGCAGCCCGGCCATGTCCTTGACCGCGAGGACGTGCGCGCCGGCCTCGACGATCTGCTCGGCCAGGCGCAGGTAGTAGTCGAGCGTGTAGAGGCGCTCGGCCGGGTCGCCCAGGTCGGCGGTGTAGCACAGGGCGACCTCGGCGATCGCGGTGCCGGTCTCGCGGACGGCCTCGATGGCGGGGCGCATCTGGCCGACGTCGTTGAGGGCGTCGAAGATGCGGAAGATGTCGATGCCGGTGGCGGCGGCCTCCTGCACGAAGGCGTCGGTCACCTCGGTCGGGTATGGGGTGTAGCCGACGGTGTTGCGGCCGCGCAGCAGCATCTGGAGACAGATGTTGGGTACGGCCTCGCGCAGCGCGGCCAGCCGCTCCCAGGGGTCCTCGGCGAGGAAGCGCAGCGCCACGTCGTAGGTCGCACCGCCCCAGCACTCCAGGGACAGCAGTTCGGGCAGGGTGCGGGCGACGACCGGGGCGACCGCGAGGAGGTCCTTGGTGCGTACGCGGGTGGCGAGCAGGGACTGGTGGGCGTCGCGGAACGTGGTGTCGGTGACGCCGAGGGCCGGCGACTCGCGCAGCTGCCGGGCGAACTCCTCGGGGCCGACGGCGACGAGGCGCTGGCGGGAGCCGGCCGGGGGCTCGCCTGCCGGGAGCGCGGGCAGCTTGGTGACGGGGTCGAGCAGGTCGGGGCGCTCGCCGTGCGGCTTGTTGACCGTCACGTCGGCGAGGTAGGTGAGCAGCTTGGTGCCGCGGTCGGCCGAGGAACGGGCGGTGAGCAGGTGCGGGCGCTGCTCGATGAAGGACGTGGTGACCCGGCCCGCCTGGAAGTCCGGGTCGTCCAGGACCGCTTGCAGGAAGGGGATGTTGGTGGCCACGCCGCGGATGCGGAACTCGGCGACGGCACGCCGGGCGCGGCCCACGGCGGCCTTGAAGTCCCGGCCCCGGCAGGTGAGTTTGACCAGCATCGAGTCGAAGTGCGCGCTGATCTCCGTACCGGCGTGGGTGGTACCGCCGTCCAGGCGGATGCCGGAGCCGCCCGGGGAGCGGTACGCGCTGATCCGGCCGGTGTCCGGGCGGAAGCCGTTGGCGGGGTCCTCGGTGGTGATACGGCACTGGAGGGCGGCGCCGCGCAGGGTGATGGTGTCCTGGGCGAGGCCGAGGTCGGCGAGGGTCTCGCCGGCGGCGATGCGCATCTGGGCCTGGACCAGGTCGACGTCGGTGACCTCCTCGGTCACGGTGTGCTCGACCTGGATGCGCGGGTTCATCTCGATGAAGACGTGGTTGCCGTCGGGGGCGAGGAGGAACTCCACGGTGCCCGCGTTGCGGTAGCCGATCTCACGGGCGAAGCGGACGGCATCCGCGCAGATGCGGTCGCGCAGGGCCGGGTCGAGGTTCGGCGCGGGCGCCAGTTCGATGACCTTCTGGTGGCGGCGCTGGAGCGAACAGTCGCGCTCGAACAGGTGGATGACGTCGCCCGCGCCGTCGGCGAGGATCTGCACCTCGATGTGGCGGGGGTCGACGACGGCCTTCTCCAGGAAGACGGTCGGGTCGCCGAAGGCGGAGGCGGCCTCGCGGGAGGCGGCCTCGATGGACTCGCGCAGCTGGGCAGGGTCCTCGACCCGGCGCATGCCGCGACCGCCGCCGCCCGCCACCGCCTTGACGAAGACGGGGAAGCCGATCTCCTCGGCGGCGCGCACCAGTTCGTCCACGTCGGTGGAGGGCTGGGAGGAACCGAGCACGGGCACGCCCGCCGCCCGGGCGGCGGCGACCGCGCGGGCCTTGTTGCCCGTGAGCTCCAGGGTCGCCGCGCTGGGGCCGACGAAGGTGATGCCCGCCTCCTCGCAGGCCCGGGCCAGTTCGGGGTTCTCGGACAGGAAGCCGTACCCCGGGTAGACGGCGTCGGCGCCCGCCCGGCGGGCCGCGCCCACGATCTCCTCGACGGAGAGATACGCCCGCACCGGGTGCCCCGGCTCGCCGATCTCGTACGCCTCGTCGGCCTTCAGCCGGTGCAACGAGTTGCGGTCCTCGTGCGGGAACACGGCGACGGTACGCGCCCCGAGTTCGTAGCCCGCACGGAACGCGCGGATCGCGATCTCTCCACGGTTGGCAACCAGCACCTTGCGGAACATCCTGGAATCCCTTCAGCTGCCTGTCGGGCGACGAACACCACGGTGTCTGCCACGCCTGCCGTTCCTCGCGGCAACCCTAGGGGTTCCCCCCGGCACGGACGTGCGAAAACCATCACACCGCCGGGGTGGCCGACGCCACAGTCGGGCGCCGGCCGGTCAGCGTTCCGCCGAGGTCATCGCCGCGTCCCCGCGCCGGTCGGCCCGCGCCGGGGCGGGCACCGTCCGGGACTGCGCGGGGGCGGCGGGTGCGGGTGCGGTCGGCGCCGACGCGTCCGGGGCGCAGGCAGATGCCGCCGGGGCGGCCGCGGGTGTGCGGCGGCCCGTCGGCAGCAGGGAGCGCAGCCGCGCCCGCAGCCACGCGCGGCGGCCGTGCAGCAGCCCGAGGGCGATCGCCGAGCCCACCGCGACCAGATGCTCGCGGCCGGCCAGGTTGGGGATGGCGATGGACTCCCACACCATCGAGCCGCCGGTCAGCGTGAACACCACGGGCGCGCGTTTGATCACCGCGAGATAGGTGAACAGGCCGACGACGGCGGCGGAGGGTCCGGTGTCGAGCACGTGCGCGGCCGACGGCGGCAGACCGAGGCCGCCCCAGCCCGGACCCATCGCGATCATCACGCGGGCGGTGAGCGTGCCGGCCAGCGTGGTGATGTAGGAGATCGCCAGTGTCCGGGCCCGGCCCAGGGTCAGTTCGGCCCAGGCGAAGGCGAGGAACAGCTGCGTGATGCCGGCCCACACCGGCAGGTCGAGCGCCGGTACGTACAGCGACACGGGGGTGCGCAGTAACGACAGCCACAGTGGCAGGTCGGCCTTGACGCCGCCGAGCCGGGTCACCCAGAGCCGGCCGAGGGGGTGCTGGGCGACGGCCTGGAAGAAGATGACGCCGAACGCGGCGACGAAGGCCAGCAGCAGTCCGGACAGTCCGCGGCGCGCGAGGCGCCGTACCGGCTCGACGACGATCGCGTACCACTCGCCGCGCAGCGTGCGCCCGGTGAACCGCGCGAGCCGGGCGAGCAGGGAGCGGCAGGCCTCGATGCGCCTTTCGGTCGTCTCAGTCGTCATGGGACACGGCAGCCCATCGCCTTCTGCTCCCCGGTCATGCACATCGCCCCCTTCGCCGCCCTTCCGGCATACAAGCCCTGGGTAGCGTTTTTCCGACATCCGCCGTTTTCAGACGCCATCGTATAGATGTACGGATCTCACCCGGTCGGCCTACCCCCTCCGTGCGGGTCTCGCCGTGCATGCCCGGTCCCTCCCCCGGTGTGGGCCTCTGTGATGGTGAGGCCCGGTCGGTGACAGTTCAGCGATCCGGAAGGCGGGCGTCAAGATCCATCGCGGATGCCCGGGGGTATGAAAAGACCCACAGGTCAAAGGCACGAAAATCCGTCCCGGCGAGGCAACCCGAGAGGCCCTGTTCCCGTCCTCCTGATCAGGCCCCCCTGCACCCGCCCCGGCACGCCGCGCCCCTGCCGCGCGCCACTCGCGCGGGTCCGGAACGCCCGGTTCATCCGGTTCGTGCCCAACGCGCGGTTCTGACCGCCCACTTCATGGATCGAATGCGGAACCTTTCATTTTCGATTACGAACTCTCGTATAGTGACCGCCAGTTCACCACCGTGCGTCACATCTCACCACCCGATTGTTTTCGCCAGCCCCCACCTGCCCGCCCCTGCCGCGAGGACCGGACCGACGACCCAGCCCACGCATGCCGGCGACCGACCCTCTCTCCGCACCTTCTTCTCCGCACCCGCCGCGATCGGCGCCCTGTCGGCGCTCCTGGTCTGCGCGGCGGTGGCGGCGGCGCCGGACTCGGTGCGTACCCCGCTGGCCTGGGCCGCGGGCACGGCAGCGGCCGTGCTGAGCGCGGCGGTCGCCACGGCCGCGCACGGCCTGGGCACCACGCGCGGCCTGCGGCACCGGCTGGAGGCCGCGACCCGGGATCCCGGACGGCTCCTGCACCAGCAGGCCCGTACGAGCGAGGAGACCCGCCAGGAGCAGCAGCGGCTCATCGACGAACCCGCGCAGCAGCGCGCCGAGTTCACCGGGACGTTCGAGGCCGAGCGCGGGCGCGGCTGGAGCGGGCGGGAGACGGACCGGCTGCGGGGTGAGAACACGCGACTGGCGGCCGAGTCGGAGCAGGCGCGGCGCGAGCGGGACACGGCGCTCGCCGCGACCTCCGACGCGGCCGGCCGGCTGCAGGCCCTCGCCACGGCCGCCCTCGCCGGCCTGCTCCAGCCCGACCACCGCACCGCCCAGGCGGGCCGGCTCGCCGACTCCGTCGCCGTGCTGGCCGGGGCACGCCCGGGCCGCCGCTGCGCGCCCGATCGGCCGGGCGGCGACCTGACCAGCGCCCTGATCCTCGCTTCCGAGGACGGCGACCGCCTCACCGCCGCGGAGATCGTCTCCACCCTCCAGCTGATGGTCGCGGCGGGCCACGAGACGACGATCTCGCTGATCGACAGCGCCGTCGTCAACCTCTCGGCGCATCCGGGGCAGCGCGCCCTGGTGCTGTCCGGCGGGGCCGACCGGTCCGCGGTGATCGAGGAGACCCTGCGGTACTCGACCCCGACCTCGCACGTGCTCATCCGCCTCGCGACCGAGGACGTGCCGGTCGGCGACCGGGTGATCCCGGCCGGGGACGCGCTGATCGTGCCGTACGGCGCGATCGGCCGCGACGAGGGGGCGCACGACCCGAGCGCCGGGAAGTTCGACCTCACCCGCGAGACGAGGAACCGGCACATCTCCTCCGGCCACGGCCCGCACGTGTGCCCGGGCGCCGCGTCGTCCCGGCTGGAGGCGGGGTGTGGCGCTGCCCGCGCTGTACGCCCGGTTCCCCGGCCTGGATCTGACGGTTCCGGCGGCGGACCTGCGCAACAAGCCGGTGGTCACCCAGAACGACCTGTTCGAGCTGCCGGTGCGGCTGGATTCCTGACCCGCAGCGGAGCGTTGCTTGACTTGGAGAGCGCTCCAACTCGTAGCGTCGCAGACGTACGGGACGACGACCGCAGGTACGGGAAAGGCTGGACATCACATGCAGAAGCGCAGTCTGCGGGACCTCCAGGTATCGGCCATCGGCCTCGGATGCATGGGCATGTCCGCCTTCTACGGCGCCACCGACCAGGACGAGGGCGTCCTGACCATCCGGCGCGCTCTGGAGCTCGGGATCGACTTCCTCGACACCGCGCAGCTCTACGGCCCGCTCACCAACGAGTCACTGGTCGGCGAGGCGATCCGGGGACACCGGGACGAGTACGTGCTCGCGACGAAGTTCAACTACCGCATGGACGACGCGGTACCGGGCGACATGAGCACGATCGGCCCGCAGGACGGTTCCGCCGAGCACGTGCGTGCGTCGGTCCACGGCTCGCTGCAGCGGCTGGGCACGGATCACATCGATCTGTACTACCAGCACCGGGTCGACCCGAACGTGCCGATCGAGGAGACCGTGGGCGCGCTGAAGGAGCTGGTCGAGGAGGGCAAGGTGCGCGGCATCGGGCTGAGCGAGGCGAGCGCGGACACCATCCGGCGCGCGAACGCCGTGCACCCGATCACCGCCGTGCAGAGCGAGTACTCGCTGTGGACGCGGGACGTGGAGGCCGAGGTGCTGCCGGCCTGCCGGGAGCTGGGCATCGGCTTCGTGCCGTACTCCCCGCTCGGCCGTGGCTTCCTCGCCGGCCGCTTCAGCTCGCCGGCCGAGCTGGACGCGAACGACTTCCGGCGGGGCAACCCGCGTTTCACGGACGCCAACCTGGACGCGAACCAGCGCCTCGCGGCGAAGGTCAAGGAGATCGCGGCCGAGAAGGGCGTCACCCCGGCCCAGCTGGCCATCGCCTGGGTGCTGGCCCAGGGCGAGGACGTGGTGCCGATCCCGGGCACGAAGCGGCGCACCTACCTGGAGCAGAACGCGGGTGCGGTCGGCGTCGAGCTGACCAAGGAGGACCTGGCCCGCATCGACGCCGAGCTGCCGCAGGTGTCGGGTGAGCGGTACGACGAGGCGGGGATGCGGTCGGTCAACCGGTAGGCACCGTCGGCCCCTTCGGGGCGCGGGCCGCCCTCGCCAGGTCCAGGTCCGTCGTCTCCGGGGCCAGGAAGTGGGAGACCAGGCCGCCCAGGGCCAGCACCGCCGCGCCCACCAGCAGGACGAAGCGGGCGCCGAATCGGTCGAGGCCCATCGGGAGGAGGAAGGTCCCGACGGCCGCGCCGACCCGGCTCATGGCGCTGGCGAAGCCGACGCCGGTGGAGCGCAGGGAGGTCGGGAAGACCTCCAGCGGGTAGACGGCGGTGAGGGCGCTGGAGGCGGCGTTGAGGAAGATGAAGAAGAGGAAGCCGCCGACGATGACCGGCGTGGACGTCGGCCACACCGCGACCATGGCGAGCGCGGCGGCGGTGATCCAGAACGGCGGGATCAGCAGCCTGCGCCGGCCGATGCGGTCCACGACCAGACAGCCGGCGGTGACGCCGGCGACCGCGGTGAAGGAGTAGACGAGCAGCGCGGCGACGGCGTTGTCGCCCATGTGGAGGGCGTCGAAGACCTGGGTCCAGAAGGTGCCGATGGCGAAGTACGGCAGCACCAGCGCGGCCCAGAACACGCTCGCGAAGACTGTGCTGCGCAGGTGCCGGCGGCCGAACAGGGCGCGCAGGCCCTGCTGTTGGGGTTCGCTCGCCTCCTCCAGTTCGGCGCTGACGTCGATGTCCATGCCGTAGCGCGCGATGAGTTGCTCGGCCTCCTTTCGGCGGCCCCTGCTGAGCAGCCAGCGGGCCGACTCGGGGATCCCGCCGCGCAGCGCCACGCACACCAGGGCGATGACCGCGCTGCTGGCCAGCGTGTAGCGCCAGCCGCCGTGCACGCCCTGGAACGCGGCGCCGACGACGGTGGCGAGGGCGTAGCCGACGTACCAGCTGATCTCCAGGCTGGCCAGCAGCCGGCCGCGGCCCTTGCTGGGCGCGTACTCGGACAGCAGCGGGGCGCCGATGGCGTACTCGCCGCCGATGGCGATGCCCATCACCAGCCGGATGACGAAGAGTTGGAGGCCGTCGGAGACGAAGAACTGGAGCACCGAGCCGATCAGGAAGATCAGCATGTCGATGAGGAAGACCGGGCGTCTGCCGTAGCGGTCGGCGAGCCGGCCGAACAGGGGTCCGCCGACGAAGATGCCGATGAGCGGTGAGGCGCCGACCAGGCCCTCCATCACGGTGGACAGATGCAGATCGGTGGTGAGGGCGCCCATCGCCATGCCGATGCCGCCGATGATGTAGCCGTCGATGCCCTCGCCGATCTGGGTGGCGAGCTTGAGCTTGGTGTGCAGGCGGCGGCGTTCGCGCAGCAGGTCCGGGGACGGGACGCCGGGCGTGTCGAACTGGTGTTCAGCCGTTGGTGTCGTTGCCATGAGCGGTCCTTGTTCCAGGGGGACGGAGTCCGGCGGGGCGGAGGGGGATCAGTCGGTGGGCCAGTCCAGCGCGATGTACTGCGTCTCCAGGAACGCCTCGATGCCCTCGCGGCCGCCTTCCCGGCCGAGGCCGGACTGCTTGACGCCGCCGAAGGGCGCGGCCGGGTCGGACAGCAGGCCCCGGTTGAGGCCGACCATGCCCGCCTCCAGGCGCTCGGCCAGCCGCAGGGCCCGGGCGACGTCGCGGGAGTAGACGTAGGCGGCGAGGCCGTGGACGGTGGCGTTGGCCCGGGCCACCACCTCGTCCTCGTCGGTGAAGGTGGTGAGCGGGGCGACCGGCCCGAAGACCTCCTCGTGGAGGATGCGGGCGTCGTCGGGGACGTGCGTGAGGACGATCGCGGGGTGGTAGAAGCCGGGGCCCTGCGGCACGGTGCCCCGGGCGGCGATCCGGGCGCCGCGGCCCTGCGCGTCGTCGACGAGGGAGCGGATCCTGTCGACGGCGGCGCGGTTGATCATCGGGCCGAGGGTGACGCCCTCCTGCCCGCCCGGTCCGGTGCGTACGGCGGCCATGGCGGCGCCGAACTTCGCCGTGAACTCGGCGGCGACGGCCTCGTGGACGTAGAACCGGTTGGCGGCGATGCAGACTTCGCCGCCGCCGCGCATCTTGGCGTCCATCGCCCCGCGCACGGCCGCGTCGACATCGGCGTCCGCGCACACGACGAAGGGCGCGTTGCCGCCGAGTTCCATGGTCACGTTGACGACGTGCGCGGCGGCCTGGCCCAGCAGGATCCTGCCGGTGGCGGTGGAGCCGGTGAACGAGAACTTGCGGACCCGTTCGTCGCCGAGCCAGGCGGAGACGACCTCGGGGGCACGGTCGGTGGGCAGCACGTTCAGCAGGCCGTCCGGGAGTCCGGCCCGGGCCAGCAGGGCGGCGACCGCGAGCGCGGTGAGCGGGGTCTCGGGGGCCGGTTTGAGCAGGACCGGGCAGCCGGCGGCGAGGGCCGGGGCGATCTTGCGGGCGGCCATGGCGGCCGGGAAGTTCCACGGGGTGACGAACGCGGTGATGCCGACCGGATGCCGGCGTACGACGTGCCGGAAGCCGCCGCCGGGCGCGTCGGCGAAGGAGGAGCCGATGCGGACGGCCTCCTCGGCGAACCAGCGGAAGAACTCGGCCGCGTAGCCGACCTCGGCGAGCGCGTCCCGGCGGGCCTTGCCGTTCTCCCGGACGATCAGGTCGGCGAGCGTGTCGCGGTGTTCGAGCAGGAGCCGGAAGGTGTCGTGCAGGATCTCCGAGCGGCGCCGGGCCGGGGTGGCCCGCCAGCCGGCCGCGGCCCGTTCGGCGGTGGCGAGCGCCGCGCGGGCGTCCTCGGGGCCGGCGTCGGACACCCAGCGCACCGGCTCTCCGGTGGCCGGGTCGTAGACCGGGTACGTCCGCCCGTCGGCGGCCGGGAGCCAGCGGCCGCCGAGGAACACGTCGCCGTCGGCGAGCGGGGCCTTGGCGAGGGTGTCGATGCCGGCGAGGTTCATGAGCTGCTCTTTTCCTCCGTCCCGGACGGGGTTCCGTCCGATGCGCGGTGAATTTACGAGCGCGTCACACGGCGGACAAGGCCACTCAGCCGGATCGCAATCGGGGTTGCTGTGAGGGCAACTCGCCGATCACACGGGCATGTTCCGGCCGGGCGGTGCGGCACGCGGCGCCCAGCCGAGCAGCACGGACACCCGCGCCGCCGCCCGCGCGGTGGTCCGTCCGGCCTCGTCGAGCCGCCCGCCGAGGCGCGACGCGGGCGCCGAGATGTTGAGCGCGGCGACGACCCGGCCGCGGAAGTCCCGCACCGGCGCGGACACCCCGACCAGGCCTTCCTCGAACTCCTCGCTGACCTGGGCGTACCCGCGCCGCCGGGCCTCCTGGATCAGCGCCCACAGCTCGGGCACGGGCATCTCGCTCGCGGTGCCGAAGCGGACGTACAGCTCGTCCGGGGTGGCGTCGGCCAGCAGCACCCGGCCGGCGGACAGCCGCCAGGCGGGCACCCCGCGGCCCTCCCAGCCATGCACACGGAAGGAGTGACCGGAGACGGACAGCAGGGTGAGCACCTCGCGGTCGCTGAGAACGCACAGGTGGCTGGTCTCCTCCAGGTCCGCCGACAGGGCGTGCATGACCGGTTCGGCGACACGCACCAGACGGCTCTCGGAGGTGCGGGCGACCAGCGAGAACAGCCGCCAGCCGAGGCGGTACTCCAGGGTGTCGGGGTCGCGTTCGACGATCCCCTCGGCGGCGAGCGCCTTCAGGGCGCGGGAGATCTGGGACTTCTCGCGGCCGACGAGCTGGGCGAGGCGGACCACGCCGAGGCCTCCGGCGCGCTGTGCCTCGTCGGAGGCGAGGGCCTCCAGCAGATCGATGTCCCGGCGCAGGCCGTGCCCGCGCACCGCGGAGGGGGTGTCCGTCACGGCGTCATCCTAGGCACGCCGAACCCGGAGCGAACCACCAGGTCAGGCAGCGAGTTGTCAGGACAGCAACCGGCATTTCGATTCCCGGGACCGTCTTGCCGACGGCAGGTGACGGACCTAGATTCACCGCATCGGGCCGGAGGGACTTGCCCCGAATGCGAGGTTCGTTCTTCTCCCGCCGCGATCGCGTCCTGGTTCGCCCGCCGAACCCCGCCTCCGAAGGTCCTGGAGTTTCGATGCCTTCCCCGGATCCATCCGCCGCGGCGCAGTCCTTCGCCGCGACCGTGCTGATCGGCGAGTCCTTCGTCGGTGACGGTGTGAACGCCGCGCACACCAACGTCGTGATCGGCCGCAGGGGCGGCCCGGTCGGGACGGCGTGGGCGACCGCACTGGCCACGCCGAGCGCCGGGCACGTGCCGTTCGTGGCCGTCGTGCGGCCCTCGGTCCCGGTCAAGCCGGCGACGCTGTTCGTGACCAAGGCCGCCGCCGCGGGCGAGCTGCACGAGCGGGCTACCTGGGGCAGCGCCCAGGCGGGCCTGGCGCAGGGGGTGCTGGACGCCGTCACCGAGGGCCTGCTCCCGGCCGAGGAGGCCGACGAGCTGCTGGTCATCGCGGCGGTCTGGGTCAACCCCGGTGTCGACGACCTCGACGGCTGCTTCCGCAACCAGCGCGCGGCGGCGTACGGCGCCGTCCGCGCCGCCGTGACGGGCTCGCCGTCGGTGGCCGACGTGCTGGACGCGGCGAAGGAGGGTCCGGCGAACCCGTTCTACACGCCGTCCGCGGAGGTGCTCGCCCGATGAAGATCACCGACATCACGCTGGACCGGCTGCGGCTGGAGCTGGACCCGCCGTTCCATGCGGCCTGGGACCCCGTGCCGCGCACCCGCTTCGACGCCACGGTCGTGCGTGTGCACACCGACGAGGGGATCACCGGTATCGGCTCAGGCGACCTCATGGACGGCTTCGACACCTACCGGCACCTGTTCGTCGGCGAGGACCCGCTCGCCATCACGCGGCATGTGCGGGCCATCGAGACGGCCAGCTTCCACGGCGCCCCCTACTGGCCGCTGGAGGCCGCCCTGTGGGACATCATCGGGAAGGTGCACGGCCGCCCGGTCGCCGAACTCTTCGGCAACGCCGCGAAGAAGCTGCCCGCGTACGCCTCGTCCGGTGAGCTGAAGTCCCCGCGCGAACGCGTCGCGACCGCGCTGAAGGTGCGCGAGGCCGGGTTCCGGGCGATGAAGATCCGCATCGACCGGGACCGGGTCGACGAGGGCGTCGCGGCGGTCCGGGCCGTACGCGAGGAACTCGGCGACGACTTCGCCGTCATGGTCGACCTCAACCAGTCCTGGCGGATGGCGGGCGACACCGCGAACGCCTCCGACCTCGCCGCGACCCGCAGGATCATCGCCCGGCTCGCCGAGCTGGACGTGTTCTGGGTCGAGGAACCGCTGCCGTACGCCGACCTGGACGGGTTCAAACGGCTGCGCGCCGAGAACCCGGGAGTGCGCATCGCGGCCGGCGAGATGCACCACTCGGTGCCCGAACTGCTGCGCTTCCTGGAGGAGGACGCCCTCGACGTCTACCAGATGGACGTCGTCCTCGCGATCGGCATGCACCGCGCCCGCACGCTCGCCGAGCTGGCCCACCTGAAGCACCGTCAGTTCACCCCGCACAGCTGGACGAACGGCATCGGGGTGCTGGCCAACCTGCATGTCTCGGCGGGTGTGGGCGGCGGCCCGTACTTCGAGTTCCCCTACGACCCGCCCGGCTGGACCCCCGAGCGCCGCGACTTCATGCTCGCCGAGCCGCTGCGCGTGGACGCCGACGGCTGTCTCGAAGTGCCGGACCGGCCGGGGCTGGGCGTGGAGCTGGACGAGGACGCGATCGACCGCTGGAGGGTGAAGTGACGTACCCCATCGAGGAGTTGCTGACGCGCTCCCACGCCGACTGGCAGGCCGCGGCCGGCAAACTCGTCTTCGAGACCCGCCCGTTCATCGACGGCGCGTTCACGGACGCCGTCTCCGGCGACACCCTCCCGAGCGTCTCGCCGCGCGACGGCAGGACACTGACCCAGGTGCAGGCCGCCGGTGCCGAGGACGTCGACCGTGCCGTACGCTCCGCACGGGCCGCGTTCGAGGACGGCCGCTGGCGCGACCTCGCGCCCAGGGAGCGCAAGCGGGTCCTGCTGCGCTGGGCGGAGCTGATCGTGGCGAACGCCGAGGAGCTCGCGCTGCTCGACACGCTGGAGATGGGCAAGCCGATCAGCGAGTCGTTGCGGGTGGACGTGGCGAAGGCGGCCGAGACGATCGCCTGGTACGCGGAGACGATCGACAAGACCTACGACGAGGTCGCCCCGACGTCCGGGGACGCGCTCGCGCTGGTCACCCGGGAACCCCTCGGTGTCATCGGCGCGGTCGTACCCTGGAACTACGCGCTGCTGATCGCCAGTTGGAAGCTGGGACCGGCGCTCGCCACCGGCAACAGTGTGGTGCTGAAGCCCGCCGAGCAGACCTCGCTCGCCGCGCTGCGGCTGGCCGCGCTCGCCACCGAGGCGGGCCTGCCGGACGGCGTGTTCAACGTGGTCCCGGGGCGCGGCGAGGTCGCCGGACAGGCGCTCGGCCGGCACCCGGACGTCGACAAGGTCGCCTTCACCGGCTCGGCACGGGTGGCCCGGCTGTTCCAGGTGTACGCGGGCGAGTCCAACGGCAAGCAGGTCGCGGTGGAGGCGGGCGGCAAGTCGCCCCAACTCGTCCTGCCGGACGCCGACATCGAGGCCGCCGCCTCCGCCGTGGCCTGGGGCATCTTCTACAACGCGGGCCAGACCTGCAACGCGGGCTCCCGGGTCGTCGTGCACAGCTCCGTGAAGGAGGAACTCCTCGCGGCCGTACGCCGGATCACCCTGGACACCTTCCGCGTCGGCGACCCGCTCGACCCGGCCACGGTGCTGGGGCCGCTCGTGGACGAGACACAACTCGCCACGGTCCGGGGCTACATCGCGCGCGGAGTCCAGGACGGGGCGCGCGTGCTGCTGGGCGGCGAGCGGGTACTCACCGAGACCGGCGGCAGCTACCTGGAGCCCACGATCCTCGACGGCGTGGCGAACACCTCCGTGGTCGGCCAGGAGGAGATCTTCGGACCGGTGCTCGCGGTGGTGTCCTACGACGGTGACGCGCGCGAGGGCGTACGGCTCGCGAACGAGAGCGACTTCGGGCTCGTCGCCGCCGTGTGGACCCGGGACGTGACCGTGGCCCACCGCACCGCACGGCGGCTGCGGGCCGGCACCGTCTGGATCAACACCTTCGACGCCAGCGACGTCATCACCCCGTTCGGCGGCTTCAAGGCGACCGGCGCGGGCCGCGACAAGTCCCTGCACGCCCTGGACGCGTACACGGCGCTCAAGACGACATGGATCGACCTGGCCTGAACCGGCCGGGCGAACCAACGCCCTTCGCTTCTCCCCTTCCCCCCTTCCCCTCCTCCCGTCCACCCCCTTCTCTTCTCAGCGAGGACAACTGATGAGGATCGGTTTCATCGGCCTGGGCAACATGGGACGCCACATGGCCCGCCATCTGATCCACGCGGGGCATCTGGTCACCGTGCACGACAGCAGGCCGGAGGCCGCCGTCGAGCATCTCGGGCTCGGCGCGCGCTGGGCGGACTCCCCCGCCGAATGCGCCGACGGCGCCGAGTTCCTGATCACCATGCTGCCCGATCCGCGCGTCGTGGAGGAGGTGCTGCTGCGCGGCGGGGCCGCCGGGGCACTGCCCGAGGGCGCGCTGTGGATCGACATGTCGACCTCCACTCCCGCCGCCGCCGCACGCATCGCGGCCGAGGCCCTCGACGCCCGGCGCATACGCCGGCTGGACGCGCCGGTCAGCGGGATGGCGCGGGGCGCGGAGGCGGGCACGCTCCAGATCTTCGTGGGCGGCGCCGACGACGACTTCCGGATCGCGCTGCCGGTCTTCGAGGCGCTGGGCGATCCCGACCGCGTGCTGCACGTCGGCCCGACCGGCGCCGGATACACCGTCAAGCTCATGATCAACCTGCTGTGGTTCAGCCACCTGACCGCCACCAGCGAGGTACTGGCGATCGGCGTCAAGGCGGGCGTCGACCTCGGTGTGCTGCGCAACTCGCTGCTCGCCTCCCCGGCGGCCTCGCACTTCCTTGAGCACGACATCATGTGCGTGCTCGCCGACGGCGACTACGACGACTCCTTCGCGATGGCGCTGGCCTGCAAGGACCTCGGGCTCGCCGTCGACCTCGGCCGCGACGTGGGGGTCTCGACGGAACTGTCGGCGCTGGTCGAGCAGATCTACCGCCGCTCCAAGGCCCAGCACGGCGCGTCGGCGGGCGAGATGAGTCCGGTGCGGCTCTACGAGGCCCTGGCGGGGCGGGAGTTCAGGCTGCCGTCGCCGGCCGCCGCCCTCGACGCCACCACCCTCACGGTCTGACGCCACCGAGTCCCTGCGAGGAGCCGCACCCATGACCGACCCTCTCACCTCCTGGAGCCTCGACACCGTCTGCCGGGTCGAGTTCGGCCCCGGCCGGATCGAGCTGCTGCCCGAACTGATCGCGGCCACCGGTCACCACCGGGCGTTCGTCGTCACCGACCCGGGGCTGCGCGCGGCCGGCATCGCCGAGCGCGTCCTGAAGATCCTCACCGCGGCGGGCGTGGAGCACGCCGTGTACGACGAGGTGGCGCCCAACCCGTCGACCGGGAACGTCGACGCGGGCGCCGCCCGGGCCCGAGGCTTCGGTCCCGCGGCGGTCGTCGCGCTCGGCGGCGGCTCGGTGCTGGACGCCGCGAAGGGGATCTCCCTGCTGGTGGGCAATCCGGACGCGGCCGCCGCCGATGCCGACCGGCTGTGGGAGGCGGCCGACGGGCTGCCGCTGATCGCCGTACCGACGACGTCCGGGACGGGCGCCGAGACCAACGGGTTCGGCGTCGTCGAGGACACGACGGCCTGCCGCAAGGTGTATATCGGCCACCCCTCCGTCAAGCCCTGTGTCGCCCTGCTGGACCCGGAGCTCACGCTCGGCCTGCCCCCGGCGGCGACGGCCGCGACCGGCATCGACGCCCTCGTGCACGGCATCGAGTCACTGGCCTCGCGCGGCGCGAACGCGTTCTCCACGGCCTACGCCGCCCAGGCCGTGACCATGATCGGCCACTCCCTGCCGCTCGCCCACCGGGACGGCTCGGACCTTCAGGCGCGGGCCGAGCTGATGATGGGCGCGCATCTCGCGGGCCAGGCCCTCACCCTGTCGGGACTCGGCCTGGTCCACGGCATCGGGCATGCGCTGACCGCGCACACGGGCACCCCGCACGGAGTCGCGCTGGCCGCCGTGCTGGAGGAGGTCATGGAGTTCAGCACGCCCCGGGCGCGGGAGCCGTACGAGCGGGCGGCCCGGGCGCTGGGCGTGACACCGCCGGCCGACGGCGACTGGGCGCGGGCGGCCGTGGCCGCGGTGCGGGAGCTGTCCGGCGCCCTCGACGTCAAGCGCCCGCTGCGCGCGCTCGGCGCGGACCGCTCGCTGCTCCCGGCGATCGCGGCGGGCGCGGTCGCGGACGCGGTGACGAGGAACGCGCCCCGGCTGCCCGAGGAGCGGGAGGTCCTGGAGATCCTCACCCGGGTGTACTGACCCGCCGGGGAGGGCCTGACGTGCGGCGGGTCCGGCCCGGGAGCACGCTGGAGGCATGAGACCCCGGATCGGGACGGGGGGTGCGCGGCATCCTTGGCTGTCCTCGCACGCGCTGCTGCTGCTCCCGGTCCTGCTCATTGTGGTGATCACGGTGGTGGACCTGCAGACACCCACCAACGTGCATCTCGGCCCGGCCCTGGTGATCGCCCCCGCGCTCACGCCCTCCTTCGCCGGGCCCCGCACCACGGCGGCCGTCGGGGCGCTGGCCCTTGCCGCCCAGATCCTCATCGGCGTCACCCACGGCGGCATCACCACCACGAACCACATCGTGCAGATCATCACGCTCGCCGTGTTGTCGGTGATGGTGGTGGTCTACAGCGCCGTGCGGGAGCGCCGGCAGGCCCAGCTGGCCCAGATCCGCTCGGTCGCCGAGGCCGCGCAGCACGTGCTGATGTGGCCGCTGCCGGAGCAGATCGGCCCGCTGCGGATCGCCTCGCTGTACCTGGCTGCGGAGGACGAGGCGCAGATCGGCGGCGACCTGTACGCGGTGACCCAGTACGAGGGCGGGGTGCGGGTGATGATCGGCGACGTGCGGGGCAAGGGGCTGGCCGCGATCGGCGAGGCCGCCCTGCTGCTCGGCTCGTTCCGGGAGAGCGCGCACCGGCACATCCCGCTCCCCGAGCTGGCCGGCCTGCTGGACCAGAGCATCACCCGCTATGCGGCGGACCTGGAACCGCTGGAGGAGGCGGGCGAGCGGTTCGCCACCGCGCTGCTGGTGGAGATACCGGACCAGGATCCCCTGACCCGGATGACCAGCTGCGGTCATCCCCCGCCGCTGCTGCTGAGCCCCGGCAGCGCGGTCACGGTCCCGAGCCTGCACCCGTCGCCGCCGCTCGGGGTGCACAGCGGCGCCGAGCACACGCTCGACGTGTTCTCCTTCGAACCGGGCGACACCCTGCTGCTCTACACCGACGGCGTGGTGGAGGCGAGGGACGCCCGCGGCCTGTTCTATCCGCTGACCGAGCGGGCGGCGCGCTGGACCGAGGACCGTCCCGAGGCGCTGATGCACCATGTGCGCCGCGATCTGCTCACCCATGTGGGCGGCCGGCTGGACGACGACGCCGCGCTGATCGCCGTACACCGCACGGTGGTCGAGCGGGGCCGGCATCACGGCCGGGCGGGCGACGACGCCCACCGGCACGGGTGACGGTGTGAAGGGCGCGCGCCCCGCCCCGAGTGGGGCGGAGCGGGATCGCACGCCCTGGCTTCAGCGGACCGGCCTGAGGTCCGTGATCTTCAGGGACCTCAGGTCGGACTGGACATCGATCCGGGTGACCTCCGGGTGCTTGCCGTCGCTCCAGGTGAGCGTGACCCGGCTGGTGGCGTGGCCCGCGCCGAAGCCGGTGTAGGCCACGTTCCACTTCACGGGCACGCTCTGCGCGAACAGGATCCCGTCGGCGTGCTCCTTCTTCTCGAAGGCGGCCACCTTCTTCTGGGCGGCGGCGGAGAGGTAGAAGCGGCGCAGGGCGTCGGCGGCCGGGCCGGCGGACTTGTCGTCGGTGGCCCGGACGGCGTCGATGTAGGCGCCGTAGAAGTCGGTGACGTGCTGGGTGACATTGCGCGGGTCGCCCTGGGCGGAGGACACGGCGGCGGCCCGGGTGGTGTGGCTCGCGCCGGTGCCGGCGAGGGCGGGCGTCACGGCGGCCAGGGTGAGTCCGCCGGTCAGGGCCACGGCGGTGAGCAGGATCTTACGGCTGTGCGTGCGACTGCTGGCGGACATGTGTCTCATTCCCCCGGTTAAGGAGCGACCAGGCCGATCCCGGCCTTCGACGGACTTTAAGACCGCATTTCCCTCGCGGTGGTTCCGTCGTCCGCGATCTTTTTCCCGGAGTGCGGACGGCTCTCGACGAGCCGGGCGAGCCTGTCGAGGGCCGTCCGGGTGCCCTGTTCGTTGTCCTCGCGGCGGATGGCGTCCGGAACGCCCTCGTGCAGGATCTCCACGTCCGTGCCGCCGCCGGCCGCGGTGAGCGTCGTCGTCATGGTCATGGTGGCGCGCACGGCGTCGTCGTCGGTCTCGAACGCGAGCACCTCCACGACCAGTTCGCCGGGCACGAGCCGGGCGAAGTGGCCGTGATAGGTGTCGGTGTGCCCGCCGGACCTGCCGGGGGCGGACGCGTCGTCGTAGGTGAGGGAGATGCGGAAGGTGCCGCCCTCGCGGGCGTCGAAACGGTGGACGTACGCGGTCATGCCGGCCGGGACCCGCCAGGCCGCGAGGGCGTCCGGGTCGGTCAGCGCCTCGTAGACGACGTGCGGGGGCGCCTGCACCCGCCGGGTGATCCGTGTGGCGTACATGCGCCCACGCTACCGGCCCGCCCCCTTCGCCGGCCGGACTGTCCCCGAATGTCCCCCTGGCGCACGGCAGTTCACCCGCCCCGGTAGATTCACAGGCACCACGAGGCACCCACCCCCCGATCTTCACGGAGAGCCGACGTGACAGACACCGGATTCAGCCCGGAACGGATCGACACCGGCAGGCCGCACCCCGCCCGGATGTACGACTGGTTCCTGGACGGCAAGGACCACTACCCCGTCGACGCCGAGGCCGCGGGCGCGGTACTGGAGATCTTCCCCGGCGTGAAGGACACGGCCTGGGCCAACCGCGAGTTCATGCACCGCGCCGCCCGGTACGTCGCCCGCCAGGGCGTCGACCAGTTCCTGGACGTGGGCACGGGGATCCCCACCGAGCCGAATCTGCACCAGGTCGTACAGGCGGTCGAGCCGCGTGCGCGGGTGGTGTACGCGGACAACGACCCGATCGTGCTGCGGCACGCCGAGGCCCTGCTCCGGGGCACCCCCGAGGGCCGTACCGCCTATCTGCACGCCGACGTCCGCGAGCCGGAGCGGATCGTGGAGTACGCCCGCGAGCACCTCGACCTGAGCCGGCCCGTGGGCCTGTCGCTGATCGCGCTGCTGCCGTTCGTCCCCGACGAGCAGGATCCGTACGGTGTCGTCCGGACCCTGCTGGATCCGCTGGCGTCCGGCAGCCATCTGGCGCTGTCCCACGTCAGCGCCGAGTTCGACCCGGAGGTCTGGGCGCGGATCGAGGCCGTCTACCGCTCCGGCGGCGCGACGGTCCGGGCCCGCTCGCACGCCGAGGTGATGCGGTTCTTCGACGGTCTGGAGCCGTGCGAGCCCGGTGTCGTCGCGGCCACCGACTGGCATCCCGGGCCTCGGATGCGGGTGCGCGAGGTGCAGCCGGTGTACGTGGGGGTGGCGCGCAAACCCTGACGGCCGCGCGGGCCCCCGGCGGCGGGCCTGCACGGAGCGCCCGGTCTGCCGTGCCGGATGCCCGGTGCGGACATATGCTGTGAAATGCCGCCCGAAGGCGGTACCCATGGCCGCCGCACCGCCCCCGCCCGGGGAATTGACGCTCCGTGGCGAGCACCTCGATGTTGCGCAGGAACCCGGGGAAGGTCCCCTCGACGGCGATGAACTGCCGCTCCTGGACGGTGAGTTCGACCGCCTCGGCGACGCGCTCGCCCCTGTCCGGGCCACGGACGGCTCGCGCCCAGCCGGTGCCTTCGCTACCGGTCCCGCCGTTCCTCGGGTCCTCTTCCAACAGGGCGCGGACGGCGAGGAGTTCGGCCATCAGCGGGGTGAGCCCGGACAGGGCGCTGGGCTCCCCGGTCGCGGAACAGCGCGCGCAGTGCCCGTACGGACTCCGGGCCACGGTGTCGGGTGACGGCCGCCAGCAGCCGGCGCATGCCCGGTTCGCGGGCCACCTCGGGGTGCTCGGCCGGCACGGCGGCGATCCCGGGGCACAGCGAGGTGACGGCGGCCCGTGCGGCGAGGCTCTCGCGGTCCAGTACCCCGCGGACCGCGCCGAGCACGTGTCCCCGGCTCTTCGGGACGGTGCTCGCCGGGCCGCCGAGGCCCTGCCTGTGCGTCAGGGCCCGCAGCAGCGCCCACTGCGCGGCGAGGCCGGTGCGGGGACGGCGGCGGGCGGCGGCGGTCAGGTCCGGTGCGCACGGACACCGCGCGGATGCCCTCGGAGACGTCGACGACGTCCCGCGCGCACCGGCGCAGCACTTCCCCGGCGCCCTGACCGTCCGGCGCGGGCCGCCCGGCTGCGTGGCCGTCCGCTCGCATCCGAGACTCCCTCGTTCGACGCCGTACGACCTTCGGCGTCGTACACGACATGACGGTGTGCCGCCGCGCCGGCAGGACGCGGCTTCCCCTCCATCGTGGGCCAGGGGCACATGGCGCACGCATAATCGGTGCGTACGGCCGTCTACCGGCGGGGAGGCTCGTCGGGCATCAGCCCCGCCGCGACGGTGGCTCCGAGCTCCCAGCACGCCTGGGTGTCGGCCTTGCCGGGCTCGCCGGTGACGGTCACCGGCTCGGCGGCGCGGCGCCAGCCGAGGCCGGTCGTGACGGCCTCGACGGCACGGACGGCGCCGGTGACGTCGTTGCCCCCGTGCACGTAGTAGCCGAAGGGGCGGCCCCGGGTCGCGTCCAGGCAGGGGTAGTAGATCTGGTCGAAGAAGTGCTTCAGCGCACCTGACATGTAGCCGAGGTTCGCGGGTGTGCCGAGCAGATACCCGTCGGCTTCCAGCACGTCGCAGGCGGTGGCGGCGAGGGCCGCGCGCCGCACGACGCGGACACCCTCGATCTCCGGTGTCGTCGCGCCGGCGAGGACGGCCTCGAACAGCGTCTGACAGTTGGGCGACGGCGTGTGATGGACGATCAGCAAGGTAGGCACACCCCGCACCCTAGTGAGCGCAGGGCCGGGTGGGCCGGGGCGGACCCGCGCGCGATGTTCCGGCCGGGGTCCGTGGGCGGCAGAGCGGCCTGGCGGTGGCGGTGGCGCTCGCGGCAGTGCTCGGCGGATGTGCGGCGCCGGCGGACGGCGACGGGAAGAAGTCGGCGCGCGCGTCGGCATCCGCGAAGGGCGCGGGGACGGCTACGCCGAGCGGCGGCACCATCGGCGCGGCGGGCTCGGACTGCCCGCTGCCGGTCCGTTCCGACATCGCCCGGCACCGGAAGGCCAGGCCGATCGACGCCGGGACGGAGCTGCCGAAGGCGTCGAAGGGCTCCGACGGCGATCTGACCGGACCGCTCGCCGACGGCTTCCTGCGCCAGGGGCCGGTCACCGACGCCTGCGAGATCGACGCGAATCCGGCCGGCCGCATCGGCTTCCTGCGCGTGTGGACCGGCAGGGACGGCAACGCCGACGCCGGCACGGTGCTCCGGCGGTTCGTCGCCGCGGAGGAGAACACGGCAGGGCGACGTACCGCCTGCCGGGTTCGCTTCCCGGTCGTGGCCCGGCCCTGGCAGGTTCAGTGGCGCAGACGTCTGGCCCGGAGGAACATGCCCAGGCCGGACAGCGCGACCAGGGTGCCGAGGACCGAGGACCACACAGGGGCGCCGATCCCGGCTGCTCCCCCCTGCGCCGACCGGGGCCGGGACGGCGCGGGGGCCCCGGCGAGGAGGGCCGGGGAGGGTGCGGGCGACGCGTCGGCGCTCGGTGCCGCACTCGCCGCCGCACGCGGGGCGGCCGTCGGCACGGCTGCCGTACCGGAGTCGCCGCGGCCGGGTTCGCAGGCGCGGCCGGAGTTGATGCAGTCGACCATCTCCCGCATCAGGCGCGCGTCGAAGAGGTTGATGAAGTCGCTGTGGTCGGTGACGGGTTTGTGCAGCTGGTCGGGGAAGGAGTCGATCGCGAACAGCGGAACCGTACGGCCGCCGTCCCGCAGGCTCGGCGCGCGGACGTCGTAGACGATGCGCTGCACCAGTTGAGGGATCGCACGGAAGCCGGCCGGGCACGAGCCGTCGGGGCCGGTGAAGGCCATGTGCGTACGGTGGTCGGCGCTGTCGGTGTTGCGGCCGTCCCAGCAGCTCTGGAACCGGAAGGTGCGCACGACGTCGCTGCCCGCCGGGCAGAGCGGGTACGTGTCCGTCAGCTGCCGGTCCTCGTAACCGGTGCAGCTCCAGGACGCGTTGGCGTTGCCGGGGCCGTTGACGACGGCCTTGGCGTCCCCGGTGATGATGCGCAGCAGGCGGGGCATGGCGGTGACCTTGCCGCGCGGGTTGCCCACGAACGTCAGCGTGACCTGCTTCGGCGTGACGATCTGCCCGGCGTTGCCCTCCGTGCCGCCGCCCGGGGATCCGGCGTCGCGCTCGCGCGTGCCGTTCTGGAGGCGCAACACCGGCCAGTAGTAGGAGGACTTGTCTCCCTGGTCCAGACAGCTCGTGCTCGCCTTCGCGAGGTCGTCGTCGCTCGCGAACGCGTTGTTGCCCTGGTTGCCGACGTAGTCGTGGACGTGGTGGGCGCCGTCGGCGACACCGGGCGCGACGATGACGTTGTCGGAGTTGAACAGGCCGCCCGCGTTGACGCCGCAGTCGGAGGTGAAGCTGCCGCGTGAGGCACCGGACCGCTCGGGCGGGCTCGGCAGGCCGGGCTCCACGGAGGTGATGTCCGCGTAGTCGGAGACGACGGGGCCGTTTCCGCTCTGCCCCGCGCCGTTCTGGCCGTGGGCCGGGCCGATTCCGCTCCGCCCCTGGCCGACGGCGCCTTGTCGAACCGTGGCGCCCTGACCGGCGGTTGCCTGGCCGGCCCCCCGTCCCTCGGCCGCCGAGGCGTACACACCGGCCACGACCAGCGCGGCGCCGCCCAGCAGCAGGACGGCCGCGGCGAGGGTCGTACGGCGAGCACCGGACGGATGTGCACGGTTGCCCCTACGGCTACGGCTGCGGCTGGTGCGTGCCAAGGTCGTCCTCTGTGGTTCGCCGGTCTCGGTTCACCGGCCCGGGATGGAGATCCCCCGTTTCCTACGGAGGACGGCTGCGTGATGTTCAACAGGTTCGTGAATTCACCAGGCTCTCACAGGAAATCGCGGTTCTCGGCCCTTCCCTCTCGAGCGTCACCGCGAACATCACAATTACGTATCGGACATTCCACGCTCCAACCTTCACACGAGGTACACACCTTGGTTAGGTTGACGCCTGGCCGCCCGGCTCAGCCGGACGAAACGGCCCAACTGCCCTGCGGGGCAAGGAAGGAGCACGTCTTCCATGGCGCCGGAAAGCCGCGACGAGGTTCGCCAGCGGATCGAGTCCCTCTACGACCGCGCGGAGTACGAGACCGGGAACTTCAACGCGACGCGGGCCATGGCCGCGGTGACGCGCTCACGGGGTGTGCCGCTGGCCAAGCGGTCGGGGCGACGGCCGGAACCCGCGCTGGACGAGATGGCCCGGCAGTGGTTCGACGCGGCCCGCGCCAAGCTCGGCCCGACCGTCCCCGCGGCCCTCCCCGCGGACCGGCTCCCCGACCGCTCACCGGCTCCCGCGCGCTCCCGGGAGCTGCCCGGCGGCGGCACACCGGCCGCCCGCCGCCCTCTGGAACTGGAACAGTCCCCCGGCCGCCGCGCGGTGGCCGAGCTGACCGCGGGCGGCTCCGACCAGGACATACCGAACGACAGCGGGCGTGCAGCCCTACCGGCCTCCCGGCAGTCCGAACTGCCGGGCACGACAGCGGACTTGGCCCACACCGCGGATGGGTCGGCACAGCTCGGGACACTGGACGCGCCGGGCCGGAGTGTGCGGCCGGCGGCGACCTTGACGGCGCCGGGCGTACAAGAGCCGGCGGGATCGATGACACCTGACCCGGTGGAGGCTACGGCCGCCATGGCGCCGGTCGCGCCGGGACCCGCGACGTCCCTGGCTCCGGACCGGCCGGGTGCGGCGACCCTGATGGCACCCGCAGCAGTACAGGGGGCGTCGATGCTGATGACCCCCGGTGTGCAGGGCGCGCCGCTCAGTCATGGCCCCGTCGAGGCGGCCGCCCCGCCGGTCGCCGAACCGCCTGCCGAGACGGCCACGCCCGTACGGGAGCCCAGGATCCTCCCCGGTGCCGGCATGCCCGGCCGTCCCTCCCTCGCCGCCTCGAAGGCGAGTAACCAGCGTAAGTTGGCGGCGGCGAGCGACATCCTCTCCCGGTACGCCGCGCGACTCGCGATACCCGCGACGGCCGTGCCGGCCGCCCCCGTGACGACGGATCCCTCCCCGTCCGCGCCCGCCCAACCCCATGCCGCGCAGGCCGGCGCGGCCCTGACCGGCTGGGCGACCGGTCAGTGGCAGGAAGCTCAGTGGGGGCCGACGCCGGATGGACCGGCAGCGGCGGCGCAGGAACCGGCCGGGACCGTCTGGCCGGATGCCCCCGCCTCGGCCATCACCACCGGCTCCTTCCCGCCCTCGGCAATCACCGCACCCGCCCCGGGCCCGGCCCCGTACCCGGCCACCCCCGTGCTCGCCACCGAGACCGGCCTCCTGCGCCCCCCGAGCACTCCCGCACCCGGCACTGTCACCGGCACCGACCGCGACCAGATCCCGTACCCGGTGGCGCCCGCCGCGCCTTCCGTCGTCCCCTCCCCCACGCCCGAGTCGTCGCGGGCCGCCCGTGCCGCCACGGCCATCGCGTTCGCTCGGGGGCAGATCGGGAAGCCGTGTGTGTGGGGGGCGATGGGGCCGGGTTCGTACGACTGCTCCAGTCTCACGCAGGCGGCCTGGCGGTCCGCCGGGGTCACTCTGCCGCGTGCCGCGCACGAGCAGGCGCTCGCCGGCGACCCGGTGACGCTCGCGGGTGCCGAACCCGGTGACCTGGTCCTCTTCTTCGACGACGACCGGCACGTGGGTCTGCATGTCGGCGGCGGCATGATGGTCCACGCGCCGGGCCCGGGGTCGACGATCCGCGAGGAGTCGATCTACGGTGCCGGGGAGGCGGCGATCCACCGGATCGTGCGACCCGCCTGAGCCCGCCGGTGCAACCTGCCCCGGGGGGCTCAGCCGTGGCGCCGGCGCCGGTTTGCGCGCCGGCTCTCGTAGTGGTCCAGCAGGGTCTCCTCCAACGGCCGGTAGGTCAGGCCGAGTTCACGGATGCCACGGCTGTTGTCGACGCGGAAGCGGATGCCGAGGTGCTTGCTGATGTAGTCCTGGGTGAGGCCGAAGGCGGGGCCCAGGATCCGGACCGGCCAGTGCGGGAGCCCGGTGCGCGGCAGCCGCAGGTCGCGGGGGTGGTGGGCGCGGAGGATGCGGGACATCTCGTGGAACGACGCCATGGTCTCGGCGGCCACGATGTACCGGCCCTGGGCCGCCGGGTTCTCCGCCGCCGCGAGGTGCGCGTCGGCGACGTCCCGGACGTCCGCGGTGGTGAAGCTGAAGTCCGGTGCGCCGTAGCAGAAGCAGCCCCGGAGCAGCTCGTCCAGCAGGAAGAGGCTGCCGGAGTCGGAGGCGGGGGTGAACGAGGGGCCCAGGACCAGTCCGGGGTTGACCGACACCATGCGCCAGCGGTCCTGTGCGGCCGCCGCCTCCCAGGCGGTGCGCTCCGCAAGGGTCTTGGCGTAGTGGTAGGGGTTGTCCACGGCCGTGCTGGTCGTGTTGACGTAGCGCTCCGACAGCACCTGGCCGTCCATCGCGAGCACGTCGGCGTAGTCACCGAAGATGGTGCCGACGGTCGAGGTGAACACCAGGGTGCCGACGCCGGGGGTGCGCTCGACGGCCGCGAGGACGTTACGGGTGCCGAGCGACGCCGGGTCCACGACGTCCCGCCGGCCGTCCCGGATGCGTTCGGGCATGAGGAAGGGCGAGGCCACGTGGAAGACGGTCGAGCAGCCGCCGAACGCCTCGTCGAACGAGCCCTCCTTCAGCAGGTCGGCTTCGTAGAGGACGAGTCGGCCGGGGAACGCCTCCTGCAGTTCCCACAGCGGTCGGACCTTGCGGGTGTCGGCGGCGTTGCGGACGGTCGTGTGCACCGCGCAGCCCCGTTCCAGCAGACGCCGTACCACGTGGCTGCCGACGAAGCCGCTGCCACCCGTCACCGCCACCGTCGTCCCCGCGAGTCCGCCCACGCTTCCCCACCCTCCACGGCCGGCATCCCCAGTCCCGGCCAGGATCCCTGCGGCCGCCCCCACAAGGAACCCCTCGCATAAGGAACACCTGAACAACCCATAAGATCACCTTATGAGGTCATAGACGGGACCCCCGTACTAACTTAGGGATGCCTTAGTTTAGGCTTCCTCCCATTCGAGCCGACTGTCCACGTTCGAAGGGAACCTGATCATGCCGCGCCCCCTGCGGGTAGCCATCGTCGGAGCCGGTCCCGCCGGGATCTACGCCGCCGACGCCCTGCTCAAGTCCGAGGTGGCCGCCGACCCCGGCGTGTCCATCGACCTCTTCGAGCGGATGCCCGCACCGTTCGGTCTGATCCGGTACGGCGTCGCCCCCGACCACCCGCGCATCAAGGGCATCGTCACCGCCCTGCACCAGGTGCTCGACAAGCCGCAGATCCGGCTGTTCGGCAACGTCGACTACCCGACCGACATCGGTCTGGACGACCTGCGCGACTTCTACGACGCGGTGATCTTCTCCACGGGCGCGACGGCCGACCGCGCGCTGCCGATCCCCGGTATCGAGCTGGACGGCTCCTACGGCGCCGCCGACTTCGTCTCCTGGTACGACGGCCACCCGGACGTGCCGCGCACCTGGCCGCTTCAGGCCGGGAAGGTCGCCGTGCTCGGCGTCGGCAACGTCGCCCTCGACGTGGCCCGCGTGCTCGCCAAGACCGCGGACGAACTGCTCCCGACCGAGATACCGCCGAACGTCCACGACGGCCTGAAGGCCAACAAGGCCGTGGAGATCCACGTCTTCGGCCGCCGGGGCCCGGCCCAGGCCAAGTTCAGCCCGATGGAGCTGCGCGAGCTGGACCACTCCCCCAACATCGAGGTCATCGTCGACCCCGAGGACATCGACTACGACGCGGGCTCGATCGAGACGCGGCGCGGCAACAAGCAGGCCGACATGGTCGCCAAGACGCTGGAGAACTGGGCGATCCGCGACGTCGGCGAGCGGCCGCACAAGCTGTTCCTGCACTTCTTCGAGTCCCCCACGGAGATCCTCGGCGAGGACGGCAAGGTCGTCGGCCTGCGCACCGAGCGCACCGCCCTCGACGGCACCGGCAACGTCAAGGGCACCGGCGAGTTCAAGGACTGGGACGTCACCGCGGTCTACCGCGCCGTCGGATACCTCTCCGAGAAGCTCCCCAAGCTGCCCTGGGACATCGACTCGGGCACCGTCCCGGACCAGGGCGGCCGGGTCATCGAGGAGGGCGGCGACCACCTGCGGTCCACCTACGTCACCGGCTGGATCCGGCGCGGCCCCGTGGGCCTGATCGGCCACACCAAGGGTGACGCCAACGAGACCGTGGCCAACCTGCTGGACGACCACGCGAACGGCCGCCTGCACACCCCGGCCGCGCCCGAGCCGGAGGCCGTCGACGCCTTCCTCGCCGAGCGCGAGGTCCGCTTCACCACCTGGGAGGGCTGGTACAAGCTGGACGCCGCCGAGCGGGCGCTGGGCGAGCCGCAGGGCCGCGAACGCGTGAAGATCGTCGAGCGTGCGGACATGCTGCGGGAGAGCGGGGCGTAAGGCCCTGATCAGCAGGGTGTGAGGCCTGGTCCGGGGAGGCCCGGACTCCTGTAGGCCCGAGAGGGGGCCGGCGCCGTCGCGCCGGCCCCCTCACTGCGTCGTCGGGCCCGGCCCGAACGGGGTCCACCCCTACGCGGATGGGCGGGCGGACCCCGTTCGCCGACCATGGTCGGGGACCGGAACAGGCCCCGGCCAGGTGCGTACGGCGCTCACCCGACGCGTTCCGCGCGCACCCCGTGTGTACGGCGCACACCTCGTGCACGAGGGCGCGTGCCCGGCGGCACGCGCCGCCTCCCGGCCCCGGACGCGACGCTTCCCCGCCGAGCGGCGATACTGGGAAGCTCACCCGCCCCCATCAGCAGATTGGCCCATGTCGAACTCCGCCACCGACCGCGCCGCCGCCCCGCAGACCCTCTGGGCGGTCCGCGGCCGCCACACCGGTACCGCCCCCGACGAGATCGTGCGCCACACGCTGCGCTGGCACAAAGAGGGCGGGGACATCGACGACCTCGCCGAACCCCCCGTACCCGGGGGCACGGCCGGGCGGGTCTTCGAGGCGCGCTGGCGGGCCGCCGGCACGGTGACCGTGCGGGCCCGCCTCACCCTCCTGCCGAACGACGGGCGATCGCAGGGCCACGAGTGGCGGCTCGTCGCCGAGGCGGAGCGCCCCTGGGACGAGACCTGGCCCTCGCCCGCGACCCTGTTCTGGCCCGAGAGCAGGGCCGGCGCAGGTGACGAAGGCTCCTGGGACCACCACGCCACGGTCACGGGCGTACGCCTGCGGCAGGTCAACGCGCTGCCCGAAGACGACAAGGAGATGCGCCGCCGGCTGCGGGACGTCGCCCGCGAGGGGTGGTGCGTCAACGTCGTCGTGCACGAGGCCATGACCCCGGACGCACAGGGCCGGCTGCCGCTGGCCCGGCTGTTGCCGCCCGGCCTGCGGCACCGCGTGGTGGAGCACCGCGCGGCCCCGCACCAGTTCCGCGCGGTCAACTACGCGCTGAAGGACCTCGGTGTCGAGGTCCCGCGCGGCGGTGCCGTCGTACTGCCGCCGGACCCGGCGCCCCAGGGCTACGACGGCGCGGAGCACCGCGTGCGCAGCGTCTTCCTGGACGGCACCGAGCCGCACGAACTCTTCGCGGCCCTGCGGCACTTCGCCGCCCTGCCCCGGCCCCTGCCGCGGGAGGCCGAGGAGGCGCTGGACGATCTGCGCGAGCACTGGACGCTGCTGACCCTCCACGAGAAGCTGGAGCGCGAGCGTCAGCTGGTCGCCCGGTACGCCGAGGCCCTGGAGGCGATGACGAAGTCGCGGGACCTCTACAAGGCCGCGGCCGAGCAGGCCCTGGAAGCCCTGGCCGCGTACCGCGACGTCCCCGCCCCCGCGTCGGCCCAGGAGCAGCCCGCGGCCCGCACGCCGGGGGCGTTCCAGCAGCTGACCCGCACGTTCGAGCGGCTGCGGTTCACCGCCAGGGGCCAGCGGGAGCAGACACCCGCCCCGGACGACACAGGGGCGGACCCCCCGGCGCACGGCGCACAGGACGCGCCCGCCGGTCACACCCCGGAGAACAGCGCCACGGACCGCACTCCGTGACCCGCGAGCAGCACGCGGAACAGGGCCGGAAGGAGACGGCATGGACACCACCACGACCCTGCTGGTGATCGGCGCCGTCCTCGCGGTGGTGCTCCTCGCCGTCGCGGTCGGCCTGCTGGTACGGCTGGTGCGGACCCGGAACGCGCTGCGGCGGGCCGGGCTGCCGACGGGCCCGCGCTGGGTGTTCTGGGGCGCGGTCGCCTATCTGCTGCTCCCCACCGACCTGCTGCCCGACCCCGTCTACCTGGACGACATCGCCGTCCTGCTCCTCGCGCTGCGCAGCCTGCGCGCCGCCCGCCCGCTGCCGCCGGCGCCGAACGGGCCCTGAACGGCCGCCGGATGCCGCACCATGGAGCGATGCGGACCGAGTTCACCGGTATACCCCGCACACCGAGCGCTCCGGACGTGGCCGTGGTCGTCGACGTCATGCGCGCGTTCACCGTGGCCGCGTGGGCGTTCCGGCGCGGCGCCGAGCGGATCCTGTTCGCCGGTACGCAGCAGGAGGCCCTGGACCTGAAGGCCCGTCACCCCGGCTGGCCGGCCTTCCAGGACGGCGTCCCGGTACCGGGTTTCGATCTGGCCAACTCGCCCGCGCGGCTGCGGGCGTTGGACGTGCGCGGCCGTACGGTCGTGCAGAAGACCACCGCCGGGACGGCCGGGGCGCCGGCCGTGGCGGACGCCGGGCTGCTGCTGTGCGCGAGCTTCACCGTGGCGGGCGCGACCGCCGGGCTGCTGCGGCGGGCCCGGCCGCGGACGGTCACCTTCGTCGTCACCGGGGACGGCGGGCGGGCCGAGGAGGATCTCGCCTTCGCCGAGTACATCGCCGCCCGGGTCCGCGCGGACGACACCGACCCCGGCCCCTTTCTCGACCGGCCCGGCGCTCCGACGCCGCCGCCCGGCTCGCGGACGGCGTACGGCGCGGCTGGGCCGGCGTCCACCCCGAGGACGTCGCGATGTGCCTGGAGGCGGACACCTTCCCGTTCGCCATGACGGCCGCCCGGACGGACGGCCGCCTGGAGTTGCGACCGGTGTACGCCGACGGGGCGGAGCCGGCGCCCGCGGCACGCTGAGTCAGCTCGCGGCGCCGCGCCCGGCGCGCCCGCCGGCCAGGACGGCCAACAGCACCGCCAGGGCCGCCAGCGCGGTCGCCAGCGCCGCCGTACCCGCGAGCCATCGCGGCGCCAGGGTCACGTCCCACAGCCGCAGCGCGTCCGGCAGGCCGAGCCGCCCGCGCAGCAGTTGGCCCGCGGCGAGGGCCGCGCCGACGCCGAGCGCGACGGTCGCCGTGCCCAGCCGGAGCAGCGCCGTGCGCAGCGGCAGGGCGAGCACCAGCGCCAGCAGCAGGCACAGCCCCGCGGCGACGGCCCCGGCCACGAGCACTCCCTGGCGCGGTCCGGCCCAGGAGCGCGGGGCGTGAGCCACCCCGCACAGGAGCACGAGCAGCGCGGCGCCCCGGGCCGGCCACACGGCCGCGCGTGAACTCCGGCGGCGCCGCGCCTCGCAGGTCACAGCGCCGTCCTCGGCCCGCTGCCGCTCCGGGCCGTCCGTCAGCGGCCGGACCTTCGCCCGTACGTCCGTCGTCACCGTGTCCGCCGTACCCGGGACCGGAGCGACCCTCTCCTCCATGGTCTCCACGGCCTCCACCGCCTCCATGGCCTCTGCCGCCGTCGGCCGGTCCGCCGCCCACTCGGCTGCCATCGCGGCGGCCAGCCGTCGGTCCTGCACGCACCTGCGCCTCGCCGGCCGCGGCTTCTCCCGCGCGGGCACACCGTTCGCGGGCCGGCCGGCGGGCGGTATCGGCATGGTGCCGGTGCCGCGGACCGGCGCGGCGGGTTCGAGGCGGACCGGGCCGGACTCGAAGGCGGTACGGTCCGTGGCCAGCCGGCCGATCAGCTCGGCGAGTTCCTCCAGGGGCAGGTCGACGGCGGCCGCCCGCAGCACGGTCTCCCGGCAGTGGGGCTCCACCGGCGCGTGGTGCAGCAGCCGTATCAGCCGGGTCAGCTCCGCCACGGGACGGCCCCGGGCGGCGGCGCGGATCGCCTCGTCGGCGCCGTCGGTCCCCCGGGGCGGCCGGGTGAGCAGGGCGACCAGGCGGGCGAGATCCTCCACGGACCGGCCGAGGCCGATCGCACGCAGCGCGTCCGCCGTGGCCCGGGAGTGCTCGGGCGAGCTCTCCAGCAGCGTGATGAGCCGGACGACGTCCTCGATCGGCCGGTCGGCCACGGCCGAGTGGACCAGGCCGCGCAGGGGATCGTGGGCCGGCCCGCCGTCGCCGTCGTCGCCACCCCCGTCGGCCTCCTCACCGTCGGCGCAGGCCCCGACCCCGGCGGGCCTCCCGGACCTCTCGCGCGGCACCTCGCACAGACTCTCGCGCGGGCCCTCGTACGGGATCTCGCAGGGAATCTCGTACGGGAGCTCACGCGGTATCCCCTCCGGGCGGGGGGACGAAGAGCAGGTGGTCATCTCGGCTCCAGTCGACGGGGTGCGGCCACCTCTGCGCCCCCCTCGTACGGCAGCGGCAGTACGCCTCCATTACGCCTCCATTAGGAAGAGCCGTCCGCGGAACGTGCCACCCGGGCCTCCCCGTGGATAGGCCAGGTGAGTGGCGCGCATCTGAGGTGCGTTCCGTACTCCTCGTGGCGCATTCTTGCTGTGTCAGCCACCCGGAGGGCGCACGGGACGAGGTAGGACCGATGGCTGGGAGCGGCGGCGAACGGGGGCTCGGTACGCAGGCCAGGCTGGCCGCGTTGCTGACCGACGCCTCGACCGGCGCGCTGGGCGTGGCGGGCGGCGGGGTGGCGGCGGTGTACCTGCGCTCCGGGACGCCCGGCCTGTTGCGGCTCGCGGTGCTCTGCGGCCTGCCCGGCCCGCTGTTCCGCCCCTGGTGGCGGCTGCACGTCGGCCGTCCCTTCCCCGTGGCCGACGCCTATCGCCTCGGGGTCCGGGTGGTGCTGGCGAACGCCGCCGAGACGGTGCGCCGGTATCCGCAGTTCGCGGCGGGGCTGCCCTTCCCGCTCGGGTCGGTGCACGTCCCGGTGCCGGGTGGCAGCGAGCCGCTCGGCGTGCTCTCCGTGCTGCGCCCGGCGGAGGCCGACACTCCGGCCGGGGAGCTGGACCAGGATCTGCTCGCCCGGCTCGCCGAGGGGCTCGGCGCCGAACTGCTGGCGCTCGCCGCGGGGGACGCCGGCGCGATCGTGTGGGACGCCGAGCCGCTCGGCGTGCGGCCGCCCTCCCGCCGGCCCGCGCAGGCCGGTGTCGGGCGGTTCAGCTGGGATCCGCGGACCTGCGCCGTGCGCGCGGACGACTGTCTGTACGGCCTGCTCGGGCTGCGGCCCGGCGAGTTCGCCGGGACGGACACGGCGCTCGCGGCCGCCGTCGCCCCGGCCGACGCGGACCGGATCCTGGCCGCCCTGCGCGAGACCGCCGCCGGGAAACCGCCCGGCGCGCCGCTGACCCTGCGGGCACCGGGCGGCACGCCGCGGCTGCTGGACCTGTGGCCGGCCACGGAGGAGCCCGGCGGGCGGGTCGGCGGGGTGGTGTTCGACCCCGGACCGGGCGCCGCCGCGGACGGCGCGGCCGATCTGCTGCCGCAGGGGGTCTTCTGCCTGGACCGGCTGGGGCTGGTCGTGTACGTGAACGAGGCCGCGGCCCGGCTCACCGGGCGGGAGCGGGACCTGTTGCTCGGGCGGCCGCTGTGGGAGGCGCTGCCCTGGCTGACCGGGCCGCCGTACGACGATCATCTGCGCGGTGCGCTGCTGGCCGCGGATCCGGTGCACTTCCACGCGCAGCGCCCGGCCGGTGCGGGCGGCGAGGCCGGCGGGGGCGACTGGCTCGCCGTGTCCGCGCATCCCGGGGCGGACCTGCTGACCTGCACGCTCGTGCCGGCCAGCCGGATGGACACACCCGTCGGGCCGGTCGCCGAGGCGCGTCCGCCGGAGAGCCCGGAGAGCCCGCCGAGTCCGGCGGACCACTCGATGACGCCGTTGTACCGGCCGATCGCGCTGGCCATCGCGCTGACGGACGCGGTGACCGCGCGGCAGGTGTCGGAGGTGGTCGTACAGGAGCTGCTGCCGGCGTTCGGCGGCCGCCGCCTCGCCATCTACGTGCTCCAGGAACGGCATCTGTATCTCGCCTGGGAGAGCGGCTTCCCGCAGGGGTTCCTCGCCCCGTTCGAGGGAACCGGCCTCGACGCGCACCTGCCCGGCGTGGAGTGCCTGACCACGGGACGGCCGCTGTTCTTCGAGTCGATGCAGCAGATGGCGGCCGCCTATCCGGGGATGCCGCTGGACGCCGACGAGGGCGCCCGCGCGTTCCTGCCGATGATCGCCTCCGGCCGGCCGGTCGGCTCGTGCATCCTCGGCTTCGACGGCAGACGCTCCTTCACCACCGAGGAACGCACGGTCCTCACCGCGCTGGCCGGGCTGATCGCGCACGCGATGGAGCGGGCGCAGCGCTACGACAGCGAGGCCGCCCTCGCCCGCGGCCTCCAGCAGGCCCTGCTGCCGCACCGGCTGTCGACGCACCCCCGGGTGGAGACGGCGGGCCGCTATCTGCCCGGCACGCAGGGCATGGACGTCGGCGGCGACTGGTACGACGTGGTGGAGGCCGGTGACGGGATCGCGCTGGTGATCGGCGACGTGCAGGGGCACGGGGTGCAGGCGGCGGCGACGATGGGCCAGCTGCGCAGCGCCGTGCGGGCGTTCGCGCTGGGCGACCGGCCGCCGGACGAGGTGATGTGCGGCACCAACCGGCTGCTGATCGACCTCGACCCCGGCCAGTTCGCCAGCTGCTGCTATCTGCGGCTGGACCCGGCCACCGGCCGGGCCGTGGTCGCCCGGGCCGGTCATCCGCCGCCCCTGCTGCGCTCCCCCGACGGCCGCACCCGCGTGCTGGACCTGCCCGGCGGGGTCGTGCTCGGTGTGGATCCGCACGCCCGCTACCCGGTGGCCGGGCTGCTGCTGGAGCCGGACGCGATCCTCGCCCTCTACACGGACGGGCTGGTGGAGCGGCCCGGTGCCGACATCGACGACGGCATCACCTCGCTGCGGCTGGCGCTCGGCAGGGCCGGGGCCGCCGCCGGGCGGCGCGGCGGGCGGTCGCTGGCCGGGGTCGCCGACCGGCTGACCGCCACCGCCCGGCTGGCCCGCGACCGCCCCGACGACGTGGCGCTGCTGCTCGCCGCCCGCCGGTCGGCCCGGCCGTCCGGCCCGTGACCGCACGGCGTGCGCCGCGACCGCGGCCATCGACGATGGTCACGGTCTCGCCTGAGCGGGCCGGGCAGTGTAGACATGGGCACATGGTGCGACTGTCCGGCCGAAACTCGACGCGGCCGCCCCGCGCGTCCGGACACCCGGACGCACCGCAGGGGTCCGCACCGCTGGGCCCCGCGCCGGACGCCCCGGGCAGCGACGGCGGCGGGACGGGCATGCTGCGTGCGGCGGTGACCGGTCGCAGCGTCGCCGGGCAGGTCTTCCTCCTCCAGGTCGTGATCGTGCTGCTGCTGGTCGTCGCGGCCGTGGTGGCGCAGGTGCTCCAGGTGCGCCGCGACAGCGACACGGAGGCGGGCAACCGCTCCCTCGCGGTCGCGGAGACGTTCGCCAACGCACCGGGCACGGCGGCCGCGCTGCGCACCCCGGATCCGACGAAGGTCCTCCAGCCGAAGGCCGAGGCCGTACGCAAGGCGACCGGCGTCGACTTCGTCGTCGTGATGACCACCGACGGCATCCGCTACACGCACCCCAAGCCTGACCGCATCGGCAAGAAGTTCGTCGGCACCATCGCCCCGGCAGTGGCCGGGGGCACGGTCACCGAGCACGTCACCGGAACGATAGGGCCGCTGGTGCAGGTCGTCGTCCCGGTGAAGGACTCCGCAGGCAAGGTGGTGGGCCTGGTCTCGGCCGGGATCACCACGGCGCACGTGGGCGGGGCCGCCGACCAGCAACTGCCCCTGCTGCTCTGGGCGGCAGCGGCGGCGCTCGCACTCGCGACCGGCGGCACGGCCCTGGTCAGCAGACGGCTGCTGCGCCAGACGCACGGACTCGGCCCGCACGAGATGACCCGGATGTACGAGCATCACGACGCGGTGCTGCACGCGGTCCGCGAGGGCGTGCTGATCGTCGGCGACGACGCCCGGCTGCTGCTCGCCAACGACGAGGCGCACCGGCTGCTGGGCCTGCCGGAGGACGCCGAGCGGCGCAGCGTGCTGGAGCTCGGCCTGGACGACGAGACGGCGGCGCTGCTGGCCTCGGGCCGGGTGGCGACGGACGAGGTGCACCTGGTCAAGGACCGGCTGCTGGCGATCAATCAGCGCCCCACCGATCTGCGCGGCGGCCCGGCGGGCAGCGTGACCACGCTGCGCGACTCGACGGAGCTGCGGGCCCTGTCGGGCCGGGCGGAGGTGGCACGCGAGCGGCTGAACATGCTGTACGACGCCGGTGTGGGCATCGGCACCAGCCTGGACGTGACCCGCACCGCGGCGGAGTTGGCCGAGCTGGCGGTGCCCCGGTTCGCGGACTTCGCGACGGTGGACCTGTTCGACGCGGTGCTGCACGGGGAGGAGCCGCGGCCCGGCACCGCACTGCGCCGCGCGGCCGGCGCAGGGGTGCGCGAGGGCTCCCCGCTGTACCCGGTGGGCGAGCACATCCGGTTCGTGGCCACCTCGCCGCAGGCGCGCAGTCTGACCACGGGGCAGTCGGTCGTGGTGCCCCGGCTGCGCGACGCGCCGGGCTGGCGGGCCCAGAACCCGGAGCGCACCGACCAGGTGCTGGAGTTCGGCATCCATTCGCTGATCACCGTGCCGCTCCGGGCGGGCAGTCTGGTGCTGGGGGTGGCGAACTTCTGGCGCTCGGAGAAGCCGGAGCCGTTCGACTCCGAGGAGCTTGCGCTCGCCGAGGAACTGGTCGCGCGGGCGGCGGTGTCCATCGACAACGCCCGGCGGTACACCCGTGAGCACAGCATGGCGGTGACCCTGCAGCGCAGTCTGCTGCCGCGCACGCTGCCCGAGCAGGGCGCGCTGGACCTCGCGTACCGCTATCTGCCGGCGCAGTCCGGGGTGGGCGGCGACTGGTTCGACGTACTGCCGCTGTCCGGTGCCCGGGTGGCGCTGGTGGTGGGCGACGTGGTGGGACACGGGCTGCACGCCGCGGCCACCATGGGCCGGCTGCGCACGGCGGTGCACAACTTCTCGTCGCTGGATCTGCCGCCGGACGAACTCCTCGGTCTGCTGGACGAGCTGGTGGGCCGGATCGACCAGGACGAGACCTCCGCCGACGGCTCGGCGGCGATCACCGGCGCGACCTGTCTGTACGCCGTCTACGACCCGGTCTCCCGGCGCTGCACCCTGGCCCGGGCCGGTCATCCGCCGCCCGCGGTGGTGCATCCGGACGGCAGTGTGGAGTTCCCGGAGGTGCCGGCGGGTCCGCCGCTGGGCCTGGGCGGGCTGCCGTTCGAGACGGCCGAGCTGGAGCTGGCCGAGGACAGCCGGCTGGTGCTCTACACGGACGGGCTGGTGGAGGACCGGGACCGGGACATCGACGAGGGTCTGGAGCTGCTGCGCGACGCCCTGAGCCGGACGCCGGACGCCTCCCCGGAGGAGACCTGCCGCATGGTCCTGGACCGGCTGCCGGCCCGGCCGAGCGACGACGTCGCGCTGATCGTCGCCCGCACCCGGGTGCTGGGCGCCGACCGGGTCGCCGAGTGGCAGGTGCCCTCCGACCCGGCGGCGGTGTCCGAGGTACGGGCCTCGGTGACCCGGACACTGACCGAATGGGGCCTGGAGGAGCTGGACTTCACGACGGAGCTGATCCTGAGCGAGCTGGTCACCAACGCCATCCGGTACGGCCGCGCCCCGATCGGGGTACGGCTGCTGCGCGAGCGCACGCTGATCTGCGAGGTCTCCGACGCCAGCACGACCTCGCCGCATCTGCGGTACGCGGCCAGCACCGACGAGGGCGGCCGGGGGCTGTTCCTGGTCGCGCAGCTCGCCGATCGCTGGGGCACCCGGTACACCCCCAGCGGCAAGATCATCTGGGCGGAGCAGCCGCTGCCGTGACGGCCGCGGGGAGAGTGTGCGGGAATTGTGTTGAGGGCACGTCACCAGCTGGGTGATGATCTCCGGCATGTTCACGCGCAGGAATCGCCGCCCGAAGTCCCCCGTTCTCCGTACGGCCTGGGAGGCCCTGGACCACGGGGACGTGCCTGGTGCGCTGCGGCAGTTGCGGGCGGCCGGTGAGGAACAGCCGCTCGCCGAGGTGGCCCTGGTGGTAGGCCGGGCCGCCGAGGCGGTGGGCTGTGACGATCTCACGAAGGCCGCCGCAGCGGTCGTCGCCGAGCCCGAACGCCCCACCGCTCTCTACGACTTCGGGTACTGGTGCGTCGAACGCGACATCGCGCGCGTGGCCGTCCCCGCGCTCCGCGAGGCGCTACGGCGCAGCGACGGTGCGCCGGTGGTGCTGCGGGAGCTGGTGGCGGCGTACGAGCACGACGGCCGCCATCGCGAGGCGGTGCGTGAACTCTCCCGGTTCGAAGGGGCGTTGGCGGACTGGCCGGACCGCTATCTGCTGGTGTTCAACGCGGTCCTGGCCGGTGACCTGGAGCTGGCCCGGCGCGAGCATGCGCTGCTGTCCGACCCGCAGGACGCGCGGTGGCAGCCCGCCCGGGAGCGGCAGAACCGGGTGCTCGCGCGGGCGGCCGATGCGCAGCGGGCATCCTCCCTCGGCCCGTCCGACCTGCGCGGCTGGCAGTACGTGAGCTCCGGCACCGTCCTCGGCACGCTCTCGCCCCACGGCTTCGACGCGGGCATGAACGGCCGGTACGCCTGGCTCCAGGACACCCCTGGCCTGTGTCTGCGCGGTCTGTTGAGGCTGCGCGCCCTGCTGTCGGCCGCGGAGCTCCGGCCGCGCTCGGTGTCGCTGCTGCCCGACCGGGACTCGCGGATCCTGGGCCTGGCCGCGGCCGAGGTGCTGGACCTGCCGGCCGAGCCGTTCGCGCCTGGCCGCACGGACACGGTGGTCGTGGCCTACGACCTCGACGGGGCGGCCGCGCACGACGGCGGCCCGGAGATCATCGGGCAGCTCTTCGAGCGGGTGCCCGGGCAGGTGCTGCACGCGCACGCGAGCTGCTGGCCGGATCCGCCCGCGATCACCGCGGACAGCGTGGCCCTGCTGCACCAGACGGTGGTGGCGCCGTGGGGTGAGCAGCTGCGCGGGAGCGCGGACGGCGGCGTGGGACGGGGTCCGGCGGACGACCGCCCTGAGGCGGAGGTCGCCGCCACGATCACGGGGGCCGTCCCGGAGCCGGATCCGGACGGCGCCGGGATCCCGGACGGTGAAACGGAGTTCACCGCGTTCGCCGCGGCCGTCCGGGAGAGCTGGCTGCGCGGCGACCGGGCGCGGGTGAAGTCCCCCGGGCCGGTCCCCAGCTCCCGGTTCGAGTGAGCCCGGGCGGCCGGCGCGGGCCGGTCAGCCGAGGGCGCGGTCGAGGTTGAACGCGGCGCTGATCAGGGCGAGGTGAGTGAACGCCTGCGGGAAGTTGCCCTGTTGCTCGCCGGTGCGGCCGATCTCCTCGGCGTACAGGCCGAGATGGTTGGCGTAGGTGAGCATCTTCTCGAACGCCAGCCGGGCCTCGTCGAGCCGGCCGGCGCGGACCAGGGCCTCGACGTACCAGAACGAGCAGATGGAGAAGGTGCCCTCGTCCCCGCGCAGCCCGTCGGGGCTGGACTGCGGGTCGTAGCGGTAGACGAGGGAGTCGGAGACCAGATCGTCGCCGAGGGCGTCCAGGGTGGACAGCCACTTGGGATCGGTCGGGGCGACGAACTTGGCGAGCGGCATCATCAGCAGCGAGGCGTCGAGCACGTCGCCGCCCTCGTACTGCACGAAGGCGCCGCGCCGCTGCGACCAGCCGCACTCCATGATCCGCCGGTAGACCGCGTCGCGGGCCTGTCCCCAGCGGACCAGGTCGGCGGGCAGGCCCCGGCGGCGGGCGAGGCGCATGGCCCGCTCGATGGCGACCCAGCACATCAGCCGTGAGTACGTGAAGTTCTTGCGACCGCCGCGGGTCTCCCATACGCCCTCGTCAGGCTGGTCCCAGTGCGCGCAGACCCAGTCGACCAGGTGGCACACGTCGTCCCACTGGGCGCTGGAGATCGGCTGGGCCCACTTGTCGTAGAGGTAGATCGAGTCGATCAGGGCGCCGTATATGTCCAGTTGGAGCTGGTCGGCGGCGGCGTTGCCGATCCGGACCGGCGCGGAGCCGAGGTGTCCTTCCAGGTGGGGCAGCTCGCGTTCGGGCAGTTCGGTGCGGCCGTCGATGCCGTACATGATCTGGAGCGGTGCGGAGTCGTCGCCGCTGTCGCCGGGGCTCACGTGGGTGGTGAGGAAGCGCATGAACGCCTCGGCCTCGCCGCTGAAGCCGAGCCTGAGCAGCGCGTAGACGGCGAAGGCGGCGTCGCGCACCCACACGTACCGGTAGTCCCAGTTGCGCTCGCCGCCGATCTGTTCGGGCAGGCTGGTGGTGGGCGCGGCGACGATGGCGCCGGTGGGGGCGTAGGTGAGCAGCTTCAGGGTCAGGGCCGAGCGGTGCACCATCTCGCGCCAGCGGCCCCGGTAGCGGGACTGGTGCAGCCAGCGCCGCCAGTAGGCGACGGTGGCGTTGAACTCGTGCTCGGCCTCGGCGCGGGCGCAGCCGCGGGGGGTCACGGTGCCGCCGAACTGGTCGAGGGCGAACACGGCGGTCTCACCCTCGGCGAGCTTGAAGTCGGCGCGGGCGTCGCGGGCGTCGCACTCCAGGGTGACCGTGGAGGTCAGGGCCAGCGCCTGCACGGCGGACTCGAAGACCACGGTGCCGCCGTCGACGCTGCTGAGGGTGTGGGGGGCGGCGCCGTAGTCGAAGCGCGGCGCGATCTGTGCCCGGAAGGGGACGGTGCCGCGGACGCACACCACGCGCCGGATCAGCCGGTGCCGGCCCGCCTCGCCGGGGCCGGCCGTGCCGTCGCAGGTGACCGGCATGAAGTCCTGCACCTCGCCGACGCCGTCCTCGGTGAAGAACCGGGTGATCAGTACGTTGGTGTCGGGGAAGTAGAACTGCTTGGTGCGCGCGGGTACGGCCGCGGCCAGCTCGAAGGAGCCGCCGCGCTCGGCGTCGAGGACGGCCGCGAAGACGCTGGGGGCGTCGAAGGACGGGGAGCAGTACCAGTCGATCGTGCCGTTGGTGCCGACCAGGGCCACACTGCGCAGGTCCCCGATGAGCCCGTGCTCGGCGATGGGCAGATAGCGGAGCCCGGGGCGGGCGTGCTCGGCGAACGGGGTCTCGGCCATCGGTGGCCTCCCGGAGTACGGTGCGAGATGTTCTCCAGCTTAGGAGCGTATGCGCTCCGGCGGCGTGGAAAGGCCCCGAACCCCGGCACGCACTCCCCCAGAGGGCACCCCCAGCACGTCGGCGTCACGACTCCCCCGCGCTCGGCATCTCACCAGCACGGGACCCCATCACCCCGCCGCCCGCCACGCCCGATCCGGTCCGATCCGATCCGAAGGAAGCATGTGCGCTCCGGCGGCGTGGAAAAGCCCCGAACCCCGGCACGCACTCCCCCAGAGAGAGCGACCCCAGCGCGTCGGCGTCACCCGCCCACTCCCCCACGCTCGGCCTCTCACCAGCGCGCGACCCATGACCCCGCTCAGATCGGCCGGCCCCCCGCCCGTCACGGCCGGCCCGATCCGAAAGAGCGTGTGCGCTCCGGTGGCGTGGGAAGGCGCTGCGGGCAATGGTGAGAGGGTGCCCCGTTCGGCGGCACCGGCACGGATGCGGTCATCCGGACCGAGGAGGAGGCATCATGTCGACCAGCACACCCGACGAGTCCCGGTCGTCCGACGACCACTGCACCCCGGACGCCCTGCTGCACACCGCTCCCTCCCGGGATGTCACCCCGGAGGACTTCGTGATGGCGGCGGGCAGGGACGTCACTCCGAAGAACCTCGACTGGGCCCGTCGCAAGATGGCGACGGATCCGACGGCCGTCGAGAGGCTGCTGCCGTAAGGCGTCCGGGGAGCCGGAAACAGGGGCGCGGGGCCGTGTGCGGCACACGGCCCCGCGCCCCTGGCTCGCGCCGGTCCCGGCGGGTCAGTCCGCCGACTGTTCGGCCAGTCCCGCCGTCCACTTCTCCTCGATGCGGCCCGCCTTCCAGATCAGCAGGGCGACGGCCCAGGTGGCGAAGAACAGGCCGACGATGACGAAGCCGACGGTGTTGAGGTCGAGGCCGGAGATCCAGTCCCAGAAGGCGCCGTGCAGATCCATCTTGTCGGCGAGGAGGCCGAGGAGCTCGACGGTGCCGATGATCAGGGCGACGGCGACGGACAGGCCGGTGATGGTGAGGTTGTAGTAGACCTTGCGGACCGGCTTGGAGAACGCCCACTCGTAGGCGAAGTTCATGAACGAGCCGTCGATGGTGTCCAGCAGCGACATGCCCGCGGCGAACAGGACCGGCAGGGTCAGGATGGCGTACCAGGGCAGGCCGGAGGCGGCGCCGGAGCCGGCGAGGACCAGCAGGGCGATCTCGGTGGCGGTGTCGAAGCCGAGGCCGAAGAGCAGGCCCAGCGGGTACATCTGCCACGGCTTGCGAATGGTGCCGGTGACGCGGCCGAGCAGGCGGTTCATGAAGCCGCGGTTGTTGAGCTGGGTCTCCAGGGCGGCCTCGTCGTAGTGGCCCGAGCGCATCCTGCGGAACACCTTCCAGATGCCGGCCAGGATGACGAGGTTGATGCCGGCGATGAGGTAGAGGAAGGCGCCGGAGACCGTGGTGCCGATCAGGCCGGTGACCTCGTGCAGGCGCGAGTTGTCGTCGCGGACCGGGCCGGCCAGGGTCTTCAGGCCGAGCGAGAGCAGCAGGGAGAGGCCGAAGACGATGCTGGAATGGCCGAGGGAGAACCAGAAGCCGACGGAGAGCGGGCGCTGTCCCTCGCCCATCAGCTTGCGGGTGGTGTTGTCGATCGCCGCGATGTGGTCGGCGTCGAAGGCGTGGCGCATGCCGAGCGTGTAGGCGGTGATACCGATGCCGATACCGAAGGACTCCTTGCCCACGCTGAAGTGCTGCGGCGCGATGATCCCGACGAGTGTGCCCCAGCCGATGACGTGCAGTGCGAGCACGAAGCCGGCCATCCCGCCGACCCTGATCCACTCCTGCCGCGTCATGGAGCCGCGGACGCGGTGCCAGAGCGACGGCCTGCCGTCGGCCTGGGCGGGGAGGGACGGAGCGGAACCAGGGGCGGCCGTCATCGGGAGGGTGTGTCCTTCGGTCGTACGGGTACGGCTGCACCGCGCAGCCTTGTGCCATCCTCTCCTACTTGCAACTCATGTGCAGTAAAGGGGACGGCAGGCCTTTCCCATGGAAAAGGAAAAGAAACGGGAAAGACCTGCCTCTGAGCTGCAGAAACGGTTGACCGGAGGGAGCGCGGGGAGGCTCAGGCGGAGAACATCCCGCGGCCGAGCCAGTCCTTGGCGTCCCGCACGCCGGGCAGGGCGAAGAAGTAGCCGCCGCCGGTCGGGGAGATGTAGTCGACGAGGGGCTCGTCGATCAGCCGGGTCTGCACGGCCTCGAACTGGCGCTTGACGTCCTGGTTGTAGCAGGCGAAGACCAGGCCCATGTCGAGGTTGCCGACGTTGTCCACGCCCCGGTCGTAGTTGAAGCCGCGGCGCAGGATGCGGGAGCTGTCACTCTGCGCGGTGCGCGGGTTGGCGAGCCGGATGTGGGCGTCCAGCGGGATCGCGCTGCCCTTCGGGTCCTTGGCGTACTGGGGGATGTCGGTCTCGTTGGCGCCGTCGAGCGGGGCGCCGGTGTCCTTGCGGCGGCCGAACATCTTCTCCTGCTCGCTGAGCGAGACCCGGTCCCAGAACTCGACCAGCATCCGGATGATCCGGATCACCTGGTAGCTGCCGCCGGTCGCCCAGGCGGGCTCGCCCTGGCCGGCGCCGACCCAGATCAGCTTGTCCGTCTCGCGGGCGGAGGTGACGTCCGGGTTGGCTATGCCGTCCTTGAAGCCGAGGAGGTTGCGCTGGGCGCCGGTGGGGCGCGGGGCGTTCTGGAAGCCGTCGATGCGCCACTTGATCTGCATGGCGCCACGGGTGTGCCGGGCGATGTCGCGCAGCGCGTGCAGCACGGTGTCGGTGCTCTGGGCGCAGATCTGGAGCGACAGGTCGCCGTGGCACTCGGCCGCGTTCAGGTTGTCGTTGGGGAAGGTCCGCATCGGGGTGAGCCGGGCGGGCCTGGTCTTGGCGAGGCCGTAGCGGTCGTCGAAGAGGGAGGCGCCGACGCCGACGGTGACGGTGAGGGCGTCGGAGGGGACCTCGGGGCCGAGGATGCCGTTGTCCGAGGGCGGCGCGCCGACGCCGAGGTCGGCCGGGGCGCCGCCGGCGGTGAGGAAGCGGGCCCGCTCGGTGATGGTCTTCAGCAGGTCGGTCAGGCCCTGGCGGTCGTCGGCGATGACGTTCAGCGAGACGAAGGTGGCCGCGGCCGGCGCGGGGGTGAGGATGCCGGCCTGGTGGGCGCCGTGGAAGGGCACCGTGGCGCCGCTGTCCGGGTGGGAGGTCTGCGCTTCGGCGGTGCCGCCGCTCTCGCCGAGTGCGAAACCGCCGCCGGCCAGCACCGCTCCGGCGGCACCGGCACCGAGCGCCGTCCGCACGAAGGAGCGGCGGGCGGGGCCGACGGGGCAGGTCGGCTGGTCGGCGGTGGACATCGGCGGGGTCCCTTCGGGGTGCGGGTGCGCGGACGGCATCGGGCAGGCGTGGTCGGTCATCAGGCGGACTTCCGGATCTCGAGCAGGTCCGGGATCGGGGCGAGGTCCTCCAGCAGCTGGCCGGTGGCGCCGTTCAGCCGCTGCCGGTCGCCCGCGCCGAGCTGCTCGACGGGTGTCCAGTGGCCGCCGTCGTGGGCGGCGTCGAGCAGCTTCTGCACGCGCGCGATGTCCGCGTCGACCGTCGGGAGGACCTTCGGCGCGCGGCTGGTGAGCAGCGGCTTGAGGACGGTGAGCAGCTCGCGGGTGCCGGAGAGGTTCGCGTCGGCGGTGGCGAGGTTGGTACCGCTGCCCTCGTCGGTGTCGCCGGTCAGCTCGAACTGGAGGGTGTTCTCCAGGATCTCGTGGGCGCGCAGCGGCAGGTCACCGGGGTCGAAGTCCTGGCTCGGGAACGCCTTTTGCAGGCCGGCCACGTCGGTGGCGAGCTGCTGGGCGGGGCCGGTCAGGTCCTTGGCGGACTGCCCGTGCCACAGGCCGTACTCGATGCGGTGGAAGCCCGCGAAGCCCTTGTCGTGCACGCCGTCGGTCAGTCCGTCGGCCCGGCCGTTGATCTTCTTGTCGAAGTCCTCGAAGGTGCCGTAGGCGGCGCCGAGCGAGGAGTAGGTGCGGTGGGCGGTCAGCCAGTCGGTGCGGGCCTTGTCGAGGTGGTCGCCCACGATGTCGTCGGCGAGCGTCTTCGTCTGGCCGACCAGGGTGTCCAGGCCCTGGCCGACGTACGCCTTGTACTGCTTCAGCGGCGTGGCGAGGTCCTGCTCGGCGACGGGGACGACCGGCCTGGCCGCGCCGCCGCCGGTGACGGTGACGGACCTGGAGGTGACGGCCTTGCCGCCGGTGGGGACGCAGCGCCAGGCGTAGGTGCCGCCGGCGACGGTGGCGACGAGGTCGCGGGTGGTGCCGGGGGCGAGGCCCTCGATCTCGCCGTAGACCGCGCTGGTCGACGGGTCGATGAGGTACACCTCGGAGGTCTTGCCGCCGGTGTTCTTCATCTGGAAGGTCTGCCGGCCCGGCTTGGGCGCGGTGAAGCCCTTGCCGCACTCGCTCTCGGAGACGGCGACGGTCTGGTCGCCGGCGGGCTTGGGCCGGGAGAGGGCGACGACGGCTCCGGCGATGACGGCGGGTACGGCGACCACGGCGGCCGGCACGATCCAGACCGGGCGGCGCCGCGCGGCCTTCGGCTGCTGCTCGGTCTCGGTGCGCTCCTCGGCGGGCTTCGGCGTCGTGCCCCGTACGCCGCGCACGAACAGGGTCATGACGACGGCCAGGTAGCCGACGTAGGCGATCACCTGGAGCCAGGTCATGGTCGGGGTGAGGTTGAGGACGCCCTGGACGAGCGTGCTGTACCAGGAGCCGGCGTCGATGCTGCCGCCGAGGTCGATGGCGTAGGCGGTCCTGCCGGGCAGCACGCCGCCTTCCTGGAGGTCGCGCAGGCCGTAGCCGAGGACACCGGCCGCGATGACGATCAGGACGGCGCCGGTGGCGGTGAAGAACTTCGTCAGGTTGATCTTCAGCACCCGGCGGTACAGGCCCCAGCACAGGATCGTGGCGAGGACCAGGCCGATGCCGGCGCCGGTCAGCGGGCCCGCGGACTCGCCGGCGGCCTGGGCGGTGGTCCACAGGAACAGGGCGGTCTCCAGGCCCTCACGGCCGACGGCGAGGAAGGAGGTGAGGATCAGCACACCGGAGCCCATGGCGAGCGCTCCGGTGATCTTCTCCTTCAGCTCGCCGGACAGGTTGCGGGCGGAGCGGCGCATCCAGAACACCATGGCGGTGACGAACGCGACGGCGATCACACTGAGGGTGCCGCCGAAGGCCTCCTGGGCGGTCTGCGGCATGGAGGCGGCGGTGAAGGTGAGCACCGCGCCGAAGCTCATGGCCACCGCGACGGCGGCGAGGACACCGGTCCACACCTGGGGGAGCCGCGAGCGCGCCTCGGCCCGGACCAGGGTGGCGACCAGGATGGAGACGATGAGTCCGGCTTCGAGTCCCTCCCTCAATCCGATCAGGAAACTCGGAAACGCGTCGTCCCACATGACCTGCTGCCCTCCCAGACTTACTTAGTGAAGGCATGCCTAACCTTCGCGGACCATCATGACGATGGCCATGTAGTCAGTCAGTCATGAAACAGTAATGGAAAGGCAAAGTCCGGGAACGATCCGCTCTCCGCGTTCGTCTACACTTCCGTCGACCGTCTACAAATATGTAGTCGGATGGAGTCGAGATGTCCTTCGAGACGTACGTCGAAGGAACCCGAAGGAAGGGCGTACGGCGATGGCCACTCCCCCACACCTGGCATCGCAGCTCGCGGTCAACGTGCTCGACGCCCACTCCCTGCTCGCCGCCTTCGGCGTGCTCGGTGTCGGCGTGGTGCTCTTCGCCGAGACCGGCCTGCTGATCGGGTTCTTCCTGCCCGGGGACTCGCTGCTGTTCACCGCGGGCCTGCTGTGCACGGGCTCGGCGAGCGGCGGACTGCACCTCTCCCTCGGCCCGCTGCTCGCCGCCGCGGCCGTCGGCGCGCTGGCCGGCTCGCAGTGCGGCTTCCTGATCGGCCGGAAGGCGGGCGGCACGCTGCTGGCCCGCACCCGGTCGGCCAAGCTGCGCGAGGGCGCGCAGCGCGCCGAGGAACTGCTGGAGCGCTACGGCCACGCGAAGGCGATCGTGCTGGCCCGCTTCGTCCCGGTGGTGCGCACGGTGCTCAACCCCATGGCGGGCGCGCTCGGCGTGCCGGCGCGGACCTTCACCGTCTGGCAGACGGTGGGCGGGCTCGTGTGGAGCCTCGGCCTCACCCTCGGCGGATACGCGCTGGGCTCCTCGATCCCCAATGTGGACAAGTACCTGCTGCCGGTGATCGCGCTGATCGTCGTGGTGTCCCTGCTCCCGCTCGCCGCCGAACTGCTGCGCGCCCGCCGTGCCGCCAAGGAGGTGCGCGGATGAACCTCGCCCTGACGGGCTCGTCGGTCGACGGCCCGCTCTACCGGGACGTGGTGGACCTCGCCCACCGGGCCCCGGGATGGCTGGACGGCGTGATCGCCGTGTGGTCGGCGTACGGGCTGGCGGTGTTCGCACTGTTCATGCTCGTCGGCTGGTGGCGGGCCCGCCGCGAGGGCAGCGCGGCGGCCCTGACCGCCCTGGCCGTCCCCGCGGTGGTGGTGCTGGCCTACGCGGTGACCAGCGTGGTGAAGCCGCTGGTGGCCGAGGACCGGCCGTGCCGGCACCTGGCCTTCCGCACGCTGGAGGCGTGCCCCGCGCGGGGCGACTGGTCGTTCCCGAGCAACCACGCCACGATCGCCTTCGCGGCGGCCGTGGCCCTGTTCTTCGTCTCCCGGCGCCTCGGCGTGGTGGCGGCCGTGTGCGCGGGCGCCATGGGGGCCTCCCGGGTGTGGGTCGGGGTGCACTATCCGCACGACGTCGCCGTGGGCGCGGCGGTCGGCGCGGCGGTGGCGTTCCTCGCCATGACCGCCCTGAAGCGGCTGCCGGAGGATCTGCCGAGACGGTTGTCGGGAACGCGGCTGCGGCCTTTGCTGGTGTCATGAACCGCGGACGCTGCGCCGAGTCGGCGGGCACCGTCGCCCTGGCCGCCTGGATGGCGTTCGCGGCGCTGACCGCCGTACTGATCAGCGACCAGGCCGGCCCGCTCTACCCTGACCGGGGCCTGCTGTCCTGGTCCGTCGCGCACCGCCCGCCGGTCGCGGTGGCGCTCGCCCGCGGTCTGACCGCGACGGGCACGGGTGCCGTGCCCTACGTCCTGGCGGCCCTGGCCGGGCTGATCGCGGGCCGCACCGCGTGGCGGCGGCTGACGGCCGCGCTGCTCGGCGTGGCCTGCCTCAGCGCGGGCCAGGCGGTGCGCTACGGCGTCATGGACCTGATCGCCCGCGCCCGGCCACCGCGGTACGACTGGCAGACGCAGGCCTCGGGCTGGTCGTTCCCCTCCGGCCACACCACCACCAGCGCGCTGACGGCCGGGCTGCTGATCCTGGCCCTCGCCCTGCGCGCACCGCGGGGCCGGACCGTGCTGTGCGCGCTGGTCGCCCTCTGGGCGGCGGGGGTCGGACTGACCCGCGTCTACCTCGGCGTGCACTGGTTCACCGACGTCGTCGGCGGCTGGCTGTTCGCGGCCGGCTGGCTCGCCCTGTGCACCTGCGCGGCGGCCCGGTGGCTGCCCGCGCGTCACCTGCCCGGACCCCCCGAGCCCGGCACAACCCACCCGAGCGATCCGGCCGACGGGCCGGTGGAGAGTCATGCGCCAAAGGATCCTCATCGTCGAGGACGATCACGCCCTGCGTGACGTACTGCGCCGAGGTCTGCACGACGAGGACTTCGACACGGTCACGGCCGCCGACGGCGCCACCGCCCTGCGGCTGGCGACACCGGACGTGTCCGCCGTCGTGCTGGACGTCGGCCTGCCCGACGCCGACGGACGCGACGTCTGCCAGGCGATGCGGGCGGGCGGCTTCCTCGCCCCGGTCGTCTTCCTGACCGCGCGGCACGGGCTGACCGACCGCCTCTCCGGCTTCTCGGCCGGCGGCGACGACTACCTGCCCAAGCCCTTCCACCTCGCCGAGCTGGCCGCCCGGCTGCGCGCCGCCCTGCGCCGGGCCGCACCGCCGCCCGCGGCCGCCACGGCGGGCGGCCTGGTGCTGGACGCCGTCCGGCACAGCGCCACCGTGGACGGCGACCGCGTCGACCTCACGCCGACCGAGTTCCGGCTGCTGGCGGCGCTCGCGGCGGCGGGCGGGGAGCTGGTACGGCGCCGTGAACTGCTGCGCGCGGGCTGGCCGGAGGGGGCCCAGGTCAGCGACAACACGCTGGACCAGTACCTGACCCGGCTGCGCCGCAAGCTGCGCGCGGCGGGCAGCGAGCTGACCATCGCCACGGCCCGCGGGATCGGCCACCGACTGACATGACGACCACCTGGCACCAGGACTCCCCGGCACCGGGACTCCCCGGCACGAGGACCGCCTGAGATGAGGGCCCCGGCACCCGCCCGTCCGCTCCGCCCGCTCCTCGTGCGGCTCGCCCCGCGCACCCTGCGCGGGCGCCTCTCGCTGGTCGCGCTCACCACGGCCGCGCTGCTGATGGTGATCCTCACCGTGGTGTTCAACACCGTGGTCCGCCACCGTCTGGAGCGGGAGGCGGACGACACGCTGCGCACCCGCGCCGCGGCCGTGGCCACGACCCTCGACGCCCGGCACGGCCGGGTGCGGGTGCTGGAGACCTCGGGCGACCGGCTCCTGGACACCAACGCGTGGATCTACGCCGGCGGCCGGCTGCTGGAGCGGCCTCCGTCCGGAGCGGGTCAACTGACCGGTGCCGCCGACGACCTGGCCGCCGGGGGCCGTCGCGCGTGCCGCACGGTGCACGGCCCCGACACGATACGGCTGTGCGCGGAGCCGGTACCCGGCGGTGCGGCGCGGGCCACCGTGGTCACGGCGCTGGACCTCGCGCCGTACCGCAGCTCGGCCCGGACCCTGCTGCTCGGCTCCTTCGCGCTGGACGCGGTGATGCTCGCCTGCACCTACGCGCTGACCCGGCTGGCGGTGGGGCGGGCGCTGCGGCCGGTGCGGACCATGACGGACCAGGCGACGCAGTGGAGTGCCGTGGGCTCCGCCGAGCGGTTCGCGGGCCGCGGCCGGCCAGCCGAACTGGCCGCGCTGGGCGCCTCGTTGGACTCCCTGCTGGACCGCATCCGGGCGGTGCTGCGGCACGAGCGGCAGCTGACCGGCGAGCTGTCCCACGAACTGCGCACCCCGCTCAGCCGGATCGTCGCCGAGCTGGACTGGTGGCACGCCCGCCCGCGCTCCGACGCCGACACGAAGGCCTCGCTCGGCGTCGTCGCCGAGGCCGCGCAGTCGATGCGCACCATCTGCGACACGCTGCTGGCCGAGGCCCGCGAGGGAGTGACGACGGCACCCGGCACGGCCGACGTACCGACGGTGCTGCGCCGACTGGCCGCACAGACGGACACCTCCCCGTCCGTGCGGGTGGCCGTCCCGGGACCGCTCACCGCCGGGGTGCAGCCGGCGCTCCTCGAACGGATCGTCAGTCCGTTGCTGGCCAACGCGGTGCGGTACGCCCGTACGACGGTCACGCTGAGCGCGAGCCGCGAGGACGACGGCATCCGGATCGCCGTCACGGACGACGGCCCCGGCGTACCGGCCGCCTTCACGGACCTGCTCTTCCAGCCCGGCCGACGGGCCGACCCCGGCGACGGCCACGGCGGCGCGGGCCTCGGCCTGCCGCTCGCCCGGCGGCTCGCCAGGTCGGCAGGGGGCGAGGTGTCCCACGACCCCGGGCACGGACCGGGGGCACGGTTCGTGGTGATCCTGCCGGCCGGCTGACGCACGGCACGCGTTCGTTCGCCGGCGGCTACGTCGTGGTCAGGTGAGGCCTGGGCATCTGCAGAGTTCCGCCGGTCAGGCGGATCCGGTAAAGGGCCGCCCCCTCGATGGTGACCACGCGGCGGCGGGCGTTCCGCGCGGCCGGAAGCCGAGGAGAGAGCCAGTGCGGAACGGAGCTCGGGCTGATCACGACGCGTCCGCGGGGGACGGGCGTGCTGCGGCCCGCTCCGAAGGCCGTACCGACCAGCTTTCCCGTGTACAGCGTCATGGGGGTCCGGGAGGTGGCGACGGTGCCGGCGCCGGCCCTCAGGTGCCAGGTGGCGGGCCCCCGTCGAACCGTCAGGTCGAGGTCGGCGGCTTCGAACGAGCGGACGGTGAACTTGAGCAGCCGCTCGGTTCCGGCCGGGGTCCGGACGGTGACCACTCCCGCGAACCGGGTGCCGTGCAGCACGAGCCGCCGCGATGTGAGGGTCCAGGAGCCGTCGGCGAGCGGGTACCGGTGGGCAGGGGCCGGCCTCGTCCCCGGTGGTTCGGTGGCCGTCGCCAGGAGAGCGAGCGGCAGCGAGCCCGCCAGCAACAGGTGCCCGACCGGTCCGGGAACCCGGCGGAACGGGGCGCGCGTCCTCGGGACGCGCGCCGTGCGCACGCCGATCACGACCGCCGCGCCGTCGTGGGGCGGGACGCCGGAGCCGTCACGGAGCATGCGGCCCGCCGTCCGCCGGTTGCGCCGCGGTGTCGTCGGATGCCGTCCAGGCGCAGGCGAGGGAGCCGCCGATCAGGCCGGGGAGCGTACCGAGCAGCAGGCCACCGAAGTTGGCGAGCGGCAGGGCGATCAAGGACATCAGGATCGCGGCGACTCCCGCGAACAGGCGCGCGTTCTGCTGGAACCACAGCAGGAGGCCGAGTACGACGAGGAGGACGCCGATGACCAGTGATGCGGCACCGGCGGTGCTGGAGAGTGCCAGGGTGACACTGCCCCAACTCAGGTGTGCGTAGGGAAAATACATGATCGGCAGACCCGCTGACAGGGTGATCAGGCCTGCCCAGAAGGGCCGTGTGTCGCGCCATATGCGAAATTCGTGTCGCGTACGGGAGAGGGCGTCACGCCACTCGGCGGGCAGGGTCGGGCTCTTCATGTCAGAGGCTTCCCGCTTTTCGGGTACTCCGGCGGGTCAGAAGCATTCGTGGGCGCCGGATGTGAGTTTCAGCTGCGCTCCGGGCAGGTCGAGAGAGCCCAGGGAGGCCGCAACGCTGTTGACGCGGAGATTGCGCATGATGATGGACGTGCTCTGCATCGCGACGCTGTTCGGGTCGAAGAACTTCGAGTCCCGGTCGCCGGGGGACACTTCGCCCGAGGTGAGCGATCCGGCGGCGACACCGATGTCCAGGTTCTTCAGGCTCGCCTCGCTGGCCTTGAGCAGGCTGACGTCGAAGAACATGTCCCGTGCCGTGGCAGGACGTTCGTGGTCGCCGGTCAGTCGCAGGGTGTAGGTGCCGAGCACGGGGATCGGAAAGCGGATCGACAGGCACAACGCGTCAATCCTCGCGTCTCTCACTCCCGTGACGGTGACGGGCACGAGTCTGCCCTTGCGGGTCACATTCACCATGCCGTAGACACTCATTCCCTTGCCGGTCAGGGAATCCGCGGCGATTTTGAATGTCTCCCCGGAGATGAAGAACGATGCCGCGAGAGCTCCTTGGGCCACGCTCACGGTCAGGACGGCAGCGCCGACAATGCTCGGGGCCAGGATGGCAGCAAAACGCCTCCAGCGCGTCCTTCGCATTTTCCCACTCCATCGAACGGCGACGGGTCGAGCATCGGACACTCCGGCATGGTCCGCAAGCCCGGCGCCGCCGTTCTCGTGTGAAGCCGCCCGGATGACCTAGAGAAGCGGCACCCTGAATTTCGCCGCCGGCATCGCCGATAAATAATGCCGAATTGTTCGAGAGCGCGGACGAAAGGCCGGATCGGCCCGGCCGCGCGGCCCGCTCCCCGGTGACGTCCTCGCGGGTCACGACGGGGTACCCGACGGGGGCGCGGTCAGGGCGCGGCGTGGGGGCCGTCCGGGCGGTCCTCGCGGCGCAGGACCATCTCCCGGCTCAGCTCCTCGGTCTCCTCCTCCGGCAGCCGTGCGAAGCCGTCCGCGGTGATCACCGACACGACCGGGAAGATACGGCGGTTCAGGTCGGGGCCGCCGGTGGCCGAGTCGTCGTCCGCCGCGTCGTACAGCGCCTGGAGCGCGGCGAGTACGGCCTCGCGGCGGGTCAGCGCCGGCCGGTACAGCTTCTTCAGGGCGCCCCGGGCGTACGGCGAGCCGGAGCCCTCGGCGTAGAAGTCGTGCTTCTCGTAGAGGCCGCCGGCCGGGTCGAAGCCGAAGATGCGGCCGCGGCCGCCGTCGGGCGCGGTGAGGTCGTACCCGGCGAGCAGCGGGACGACGGCGAGGCCCTGCATGGCCTGGGCCAGGTTCTGCCGGATCATGGCCGCGAGCCGGGTCGCCTTGCCCGCGAGGGTCATCGGGGTGCCCTCGATCTTCTCGAAGTGCGTCAGCTCGACCTGGTACAGACGGACCATGTCGACGGCGAGTCCGACGGTGCCGGCGAAGGCGACCGCCGTGTAGTCGTCGGCGGGGTGCACCTTCTCCAGGTCGCGCTGGGCGATGAGGTTGCCCATGGTGGCCCGGCGGTCGCCGGCGATCAGCACGCCGTCGCCGTAGGTCAGGGCAAGCACGGTGGTGCCGTGCGGGAAGCTGTCGGACGCCGCCCGTACGCCGCCGGGCAGGCGGGGTGTGGTGGGCAGGAGTCCGGGTCGGTGTGCGGCCAGGAACTCGGTGAAGGACGACGACCCCGGTGTGAAGAACGCCTCGCTCGGCAGCCCCGCTGTCTCGTTCCCGGCCATGGCTCTCCCCCTCCAGTACGGCATACGACACCCGACTCCTACCTGAAGTGGCCGCGCGGGAAACTCCCGGCCCTTCACAGGGTCTTGCGTCGCACCATCACCCCGAGCACCAGCAGGCCCGGGACCAGGGGCAGCCACACGGTCAGCAGCCGGTAGCCGAGGACGGCGGAGGCGGAGGCCGCGCCGGGGGCGCCGGCGAGGGTGAGGGCGAGGGCGAGTGCCGCGTCGAGGGAGCCGAGTCCGCCCGGCGTGGGCAGCAGTGCGGCGGCGCTGCTCGCGGCGAGGTACAGCAGGGCCACCTGGAGCGGGGGCAGCGGCAGTCCGACGGCCTGTCCGACGGCGACGACGACCAGGGCGTGCAGCCCGGCGAAGGCGAGGGAGCCGCCCCACAGGGCCGCCGCGCGGGCGGGGCGGGCATGCAGGGCGCGGATGTCGGCGAGGACGGTGGCCAGGGCCCGGCGGCACCGCGGCCACCAGGGCGTCGCGAGCAGGAGCGCCAGGAGGAGCGCGGCACCCAGGGCGCAGGCGAGGACGGTCGCGGACAGGTGCGGCAGCCGTAGCAGGCCCGGGCAGGCCGGGGCGAGCAGGGCGATCAGCGCGAGGCGGACGACGGCACCGGTGGCGGCCTTGACGGCGAGGGCGCCGGCGCTGCGGGCGGCGGGCAGTCCGCAGCGCATCAGGAACCGTACGTTGACCGCGCCCGCACCGAGGCCCGCGGGCAGCAGGTGGTTGGCGGCGGAGGCGGCGAACTGGGCGGCGACCAGCCGGGCTCGGGGCAGCCGCCGTACGACCGCGCCCTGCTGGGCGAGCGCCGAGGCCGCCCAGGTGCCGAGGGCCGCGGTCGCGCCGAGGAGCATCCACCCCTGGTCGGCACCGGCCAGCCGTCCGGCTCCGCTCTCCAGCGCGGGCCAGTGCCGGCGGGCCAGGTACGCCCCGCCGAGCAGGACGGCGAGCAGGACGCCGAGGTGCCAGGGCGCGGGCCGGTTGACGACAGAGGAGGAGGCGAGTGCGGCGGCCGGGTCCGCGGGCGGGGACGTTTCCGGGTCCGCGGTCGTTTCCGTTCCGGGAGCCGTCATCGGCCGCTCCAGGGGCGGGTGTCCCGCGGTACCGCGTGTGTGGTGTGCGCGTCGGCGGCCATGATCACCCCTCTTGCCCCGTGGCGGGCGGAGCCACTGCAACCCTACAGCCTGTAGGGCCAAGGGAAAACACCCCCAAACTACCCCGTATCGTGGCCTCTTGTCGGGCGGACGGGGCCATCCGGCCGACGCACTACGCGCTGTAAGGTTGGTGCATGGCTGGCACGGAGTCCCGCGGCAGGGCGGAGCGGCGCAGCGCCGGGGAGCTGGAGAGCGAGGTGCTGGCCGCGTTGTGGGCCACCGAGCGGCCGCTGACTCCGGCGGAGATCCAGGCCGAGGTCGACGGGGCGCTCGCCTACAACACCGTGCACACGATCCTCAAGCGTCTGTACGACAAGGGGCTGGTGCTGCGCGACGCGGCCGGGCGGCGCGGTGCGTACCGGCCGGCGAAGAACGCGGCCCAGCTGACCGCCGAAGCGATGCACGAGGCGCTGGACCGGGGTCCGGACCCGATCGCCGCGCTCCAGCAGTTCGTCACGGGGCTGAGCCCCGAGGAGGAGCGCGCGCTGCGCGAGCTGCTCGCCGGGGACGGCGCATGATCTTCGACGTGTACGGACCGCTGGTGCTGTCCCTGCTGCTGACGCTGGTCGGACCGGTGATCGCCCGGCGCGTCGCCCCGGCACTGGCCGCGCCGGTACTGGCGTCGGCCGCCGTGCTGACGGCCGCGGCCACCACCTGGTCACTGGTGCTGCTGGCCGCCGCGCTGCTCGGGGACGCCCCGCCGGTGATCCGTGAGGCGCGCGAGGCGGGTCGTCCGGTGCTGGACCCGGTGCCGGAGGTGATCGGGCTCGGCGCGAGTGCCGCGCTGCTGGTCGTCGCCGTACGGCTGCACCGGGCCGTGCGCGCCGAGCGGGCCACGCGGCGGGCGCTGCGGCTGCTGTGCGCCGGGCAGCCGGCGGACACCGAGCTGATCGTCGCCGCCTCCGCGGTGCCCCAGGCGTTCGCGATACCGGGCCGGCCGGGCCGGATCCTGGTGACCTCGGCGATGCTGAGCGCGCTGGCCCCGGCCGAGCGCCGGGTGCTGCTCGCGCACGAGCGGGCCCATCTCACGTACCGGCACGGGGCGTTGGTGACGGCCGTGACGCTCGCCGCGGCCGCCAATCCGCTGCTGCGGCCGGTGCGTGCGGCCGTCGCCTTCCTGGTGGAGCGCTGGGCGGACGAGCAGGCCGCGGCCCTGGTCGGGGACCGCCGGGCCACCGCCCGCGCGCTGGCCCGGGCCGCGCTCACGGCGGGCCGCGCCCGGGCCGCCTGCGCCCTCGGCTTCACCGACCGGGCCGTCACCCGCCGGATCGCGGCCCTCCACACCACCCCGCCCCCACGCCTGTGGACCGCCGCCGCGGCCGTCCTCGCCCTGGGCACCCTGCCCGCCCTGCTGGCCGCCGACGCGACGGGCGACCTGATGGGGCTGCTGTCCGGTGCCCTGAGCTGAGCCACGGCCGCCCGGTCCGGGCCCGGCGGGGCGGACGCCGTGGCCGAACACGGATCCGCCGGCCGGCTCGCCGCACAGGACGGTGCGGGGGCCGCGGCGGGCGCGGACCGGCACGGCGGGAGGGCGGCGGAGCGGCGCCGGTTCTCACGCGCCCGCAGCGGCGCCGCCGTCCCGCGCGGGCCGTCGGGCCTCAGCCGGCGCCCGGTGTCCGGTGCGGCGGCTGCTCGGGGGCCGGACGGCGCACCGGCGGCGGCACGGCGCGCACGGCCGGGTCGGCGCTGGTCACCGTCAGCGTCTCGCCGTGGTGGCGCAGGGTCATCGGCGGTCCGGCGAGCAGCGCGTACGTCGCCTTGTCCGGGCCGATGTCCACGCGCAGCGTGCGGCCGCGGAACTGGATGTGGAAGGCGAGCCGGCTCAGCCGCTCGGGCAGCCGGGGTGCGAAGCGAGGGCTCTCGCCGTCGAGGCGCAGTCCGCCGAAGCCCGCCACCAGCGCCATCCAGGTACCGGCCAGCGAGGCGATGTGCAGTCCGTCGCGGGTGTTGTGCTCCAGGTCCTGAAGATCCATCAGGGCCGCCTCGGCGGTGTACGCGTAGGCGAGGTCGAGATGGCCGGTCCGCGCGGCCATGACGGCCTGGCAGCAGGCGGACAGCGAGGAGTCCCGGACGGTCAGCGGCTCGTAGTAGGCGAAGTTCCGGGCGATCTGCTCCTCGACCCCCTCGCCGTAGCGCTGGTCGAACCAGTCGCCGCAGGTGTACATGGCCAGCACCAGGTCGGCCTGTTTGACGACCTGCTTGCGGTAGAGGTCGAAGTAGGGGAAGTGGAGGAGCAGCGGGTACTGGTCGGGGCGGGTGCCGGCGAAGTCCCAGCGCTGGTAGCGGGTGAACCCGGTGTGCTGTTCGTGGACGCCGAGCTCGGCGTTGTAGGGGACGTGCATCGCCTCGGCGGCGTCCCGCCAGGCCGCGCTCTCCTCCGCGTCCACGCCGAGCCGGGCCGCCTGGTCCGGGTGGCGTTCGACGGCGTCGGCCGCCGCGAGCAGGTTCCGCCGGGCCATCAGGTTGGTGTAGGTGTTGTCGTCGGCGACCGCGCTGTACTCGTCGGGTCCGGTGACGCCGTCGACGTGGAAGGCGCCGCGGGTGTCGTGGTGGCCCAGCGAGCGCCACAACCGGGCGGTCTCCACGAGCAGTTCCACGCCGGCCTCGCGCTCGAAGCCGGCGTCGCCGGTGGCCTCGGCGTACCGGACGACGGCGTCGGCTATCCCGGCGTTCACGTGGAAGGCGGCGGTGCCGGCCGGCCAGTACGCCGAGCCCTCCGGTCCGGCGATGGTCCGCCAGGGGAACGCGGCGCCGGCGAGCCCGAGTTGGGCCGCGCGCTCGCGGGCTTCGCCCAGGGTGTTGTACCGCCAGCGCAGCGCCTCGGCGACGGCGGCGGGCGCGGTGTGGGTGAGCACGGGCAGCACGAACATCTCGGTGTCCCAGAAGGCGTGCCCGTCGTATCCGGAGCCGGTCAGGCCCTTCGCCGGGATCGCGCGCTGCTCGGCGCGGGCGCCGGCCTGCAGGACGTGGAACAGGGCGAAGCGGACGGCCTGTTGGATCTCCTCGTCGCCCTCGACCTCGACGTCGGCGCGGGCCCAGAAGTCGTCCAGGCAGGACCGCTGGTCCGCGAGCAGTCCCTGCCAGCCGTCGTGCGCGGCGGCGGCGAGGGCGGCGTCGACCTGGTCGGCCATCGCGGGCAGCGAGCGGGTGCCGGACCAGCCGTGCGCCACGAGTTTCTCCACCCGCAGCGTCTGGCCGGGCTCCAGCACGGAGGTGACGGTCAGCCGGGCCACGTCGGAGCCGCTCTCGCTGCGGGTCGTCGTGCGCTCCGGGCCGGTGACGACGTGGTCGGCGGCCACGGCGACGCGCAGGCCGCTGCGCCGGGTGCGGTGCACCAGACGCAGCCGGCGGTCGGCGGCGAAGTGGTCCTCCTGCTCCAGCGGCGACTGCAGCGCCATGGCCGCGCGCGGGTCGCCGTCGGAGGCGGGCAGCGTCTCGTTGGCGACCAGCTCGGACTGTATGACCACCCGGCTGCGGCAGCCGACGGCCTCCACCTCGTAGGCGACGGCGGCCACCGCGCGCTGGGTCAGCGACACCAGCCGGGTGGAGCGCACCCGGACCGTGGATCCGGCCGGCGAGGTCCACTCGCAGGTCCGCTCCAGCACGCCGCGGCGCAGGTCCAGGACCCGTTCGTGGGTGACGAGCCGGCCGTAGCGCAGGTCGAACGGCTCGTCGTCCACCAGCAGTCGCAGGATCTTGCCGTTGGTCACGTTGATGACCGTCTGGCCGGACTCCGGGTAGCCGTACCCGGCCTCGGCGTACGGCAGTTGGTGCACCTCGTGCACGCCGTTGAGGTAGCTGCCGGGCAGGCCGTGCGGCTCGCCCTCGTCGAGGTTGCCGCGCCAGCCGACATGGCCGTTGGACAGGGCGAACACCGACTCGCTCTGGGCGAGGACGCCGAGGTCGAGGGCGGTCTCGCGGACGGCCCACGGCTCGACGGCGTACGACCGGTCGGTGATCATTCCTTGCCTCCCAGTTCCGCGAGGTCGCCCACGACGATCGTCGCGCCGTGCGCGTACAGCGCCTCGCGCTGGCCGACGCGGTCGACGCCGACGACGAATCCGAACCCGCCCGCGCGGCCCGCGTCCATGCCGGCCAGGGCGTCCTCGAAGACGGCGGCGCGGGACGGCTCGACGCCGAGGTCGCGGGCGGCGGCGAGGAAGGTGTCGGGGTGCGGCTTGCCGGGCAGGTGCCGCTCGGCGGCGACGACCCCGTCGATCCGCACGTCGAAGAAGTGCTCGGCGCCGACCGCGCGGAGCACGTCGCGGCAGTTGGCGCTGGAGGAGACGATCGCCGTGCGCAGCCCCTCGGCGCGCACCGCCTCCAGATAGCGCAGGGTGCCCTCGTAGGCCGCCACGCCGCCGGTGCGGATCTTCTTGAGGAGCAGGTCGTTCTTGCGGTTGCCGAGGCCGTGGACCGTGCGGGCCCCGGGTGGGTCGTCCGGGGTGCCGTCGGGCAGCTGGATGCCGCGTGAGTCGAGGAAGGCGCGCACTCCGTCGGCGCGGGGGCGCCCGTCGACGTACTCGTCGTATTCGGCGACCGCGTCGAACGGCCGCCCCTGCTCGCCGTCGTAGTCGTTCAGGAACGCGTCGAACGTCTCCTTCCAGGCGGCCGCGTGCACGAGGGCCGTCTTGGTCACGACTCCGTCGAGATCGAACAGACAGGCCTGGATCGCTTCTGGCAGACCGAGCTGAGTCATACCGGCACTCTTCCCCACGATCGGCGTTCGAAGGGTGGCGCACGCCACACCGGAGCGCACTTCTCGGAAAAGTCCGTGGCCCACACGGCGGTGCCACACTGTGCGGTGTGCCGCTGACCTTCGACGACCTCCTCGCTCGCGCCCGTGGCCTCGTCCGGGACGGCCGGCGTGCCGTGCTCGGCATCGCGGGCGGCCCCGGCGCGGGCAAGACGACCCTGGCCGAGCAGATGGTGCGCGCCCTGAACGGGGACGGGCCGCCGTGGGCGGCGCACGTCCCGATGGACGGTTTCCATCTGGCCGACGCCGAACTGGACCGCCTGGGCCGCAGGGACCGCAAGGGCGCCCCGGACACCTTCGACGCGGCCGGGTACGCGGCGCTGCTGCGCCGGCTGCGCGAGGACGCCGAGGAGGTGGTGTACGCGCCCGGGTTCGAGCGGATCCTGGAGCAGCCGCTGGCGGGCGCGATCCCGGTGGTGCCGGCGGCCCGGCTGGTGGTGACCGAGGGCAACTACCTGCTGCTGGCGGAGGGTTCGTGGGCGCGGGTGCGGCCGTGCCTGGACGAGGTGTGGTTCTGCGAGATCGCTGAGGACGAGCGGATCCGCCGGCTGGTCGCGCGGCACGAGGAGTTCGGCAAGGACCACGACAGCGCCGTGGCCTGGGTGCGGGGCACGGACCAGCGCAACGCCGACCTGGTGGCGGCGACGCGGGGGCGGGCGGACCTGGTGGTGTTGCCCGCCGCGCTCCCGGCCGTCGTGCTCCCCGAGGGCTGAGGCTCAGCGGCGCAGGGTGAGCGTGGGCTCGCCCCGGTCGTCCCCGGCCGGCGGGCCGAGGACCGCGGTGAACGCCTCGGTGCGCACGGTGAGTTCCTCCCCCGCCGCTTCGAGGGCGGGCGCGAACGCTCCTCCGGGCCCGTACCGTACGGCGAACACGTGCAGCCCCTGCGGTGCGCCCGGGGCCGGGTCGGCCTCCAGGGCGGTGGAGGAGACCAGGTGGCGCCAGCCCTCGTCGGGGTTGCCGTAGCCGCGCGGGTCGGCGGCGAGCGCGAACGCGGCCTGTTCCTGGGTGAGTTCGCCGCGGGCGTCGAAGTGGTCGGGACCGGAGGCCGCCGGGTGGGCGAGTCTCAGTCCGCCCGCCGACACCACCTCGCCCTCGGCGACGCGGCACACCCGGTCGCCGTCGTCGGCGGCGTACGGCAGCCCGCACAGCAGGTACGGCGCTCCGTCCAGCTGTTCCAGGGCGACCGTCATCCACAGGCGCGTGCCGTCGGTGACGTACAGCGAGCGGACGTGGCGCAGGACCTGGTCGCGGCCGACGACCGGCTTGGTGACCAGCTTGCCGGCGAGCCCGTCGGCGCGGACGTCGCGGACCCGTACCTCGCCCATCGGGCGGCACAGCAGGAAGCCGTCGGTGACCGGGCCGAAACCGTGCTGACGGCGTACGGCGGCGGGCAGGTAGTAGGTGCCGGCGGCCTCGATCAGGGCCGGGGTCAGCCGGCTGTCGAAGGCCACCGACACGGTTCCGCGGCGCAGTTGGTGACGGGCGGGGTCCGGGGAGGGGGTGCGGTGCCAGGGGGTGCGGTCCTGGATCTGCCAGACCAGCATCCAGGCGAAGTGGCCGTCGACGCCGCCGTCGGGTTGGCAGGCGTGCCGGGCCCAGCGGGTGTCGCCCCGGTAGCGGCCCAGGTCGGAGCCGATGCGGGCGCCGAAGTAGCGCAGGCCCAGGACGGATTCGAAGCCGGAGTGCTGTTCGCTGTAGCGCGGGCCGCCGGTGTCGAAGCCGCCGTTGGTCAGGCGGGCGTCGAGGTAGCGGGCGAGCGTGTCGCCGTCCTCGGCGAAGACCGGCTCGCCGCTGACCCGGTGGGCCTGGGCGAGGAAGGACAGGGAGATGGGGCCGTAGTTGTTGTCGTAGGCGCCGCCGTGCTCGGGGGGCAGCAGGGCGCCCCGGTCGCGGACCCGGTGGGCGCGGATCTCGTCGGCGTACAACCGCATCGCCCGCGCGCGCACCGGCTCGGCCTCGGCGTCCGGGAGACGGCGGGCCAGCATCAGTCCGCCCACCACGCAGCCGATCGCCTGGTTGCCCGCCTCCTGAGGGTTGAAGAAGGTCGCCTCGGTGAGCCAGGACCAGTATCCCCGTGCCACGTCGAGCAGTTCGGCGCGCTGCGCGTCCTCGACCAGCCCGCCCAGCCCGTCCCGCTCGTCGGTCGCGTCGAGGAGGTTGACGGCCTGGAGCAGCGCCCACACCGTGCTCGGCCAGTCCCCGACGGGGTGCGCGCCCGCGGCCAGGGTGTAACGGGCGTACGGCAGGCCGGAGTTGCGGACCTTCAGGTTCGGGTAGCCGGGGTTGTCCTCGCGGTAGACCCGCTCGCGCAGATGGAAGGCGAGGCTGCGGCGCACCGCCTCGGGCAGCCGGGGGTCCCTGCCGCGCTGCCAGGCCAGTGCGAGCAGTGAGGTGATGCCGAGAGAGGTGTCGCCGATGTCGTCGACGCAGTCGGGGTGTTCGAGGTTGCCCTCCGGCGTGAGCCGGGCCAGGGCCTGTTCGACGACGTCGGCGAGGACGGCGTCGTACGCCTGCGGGGTGCCGGGCAGTTGGTGGAGCGGGCCGCGCTGGTGGAGGAGGTGCACGTCGTCTCAGCCCTTCATACCGGAGGTCGCCAGGCCTTCGACCAGCCTCTTCTGGAAGATGAGGAAGCAGATGAGGGTCGGGACGAGCGCGAGTGTCGACATGGCGAACATCGCGCCGTAGGAGGAGCCGCTCGTCTTGTCGAGGAACAGGGTCAGCCCGAGGGGCACGGTGAAGCGGGCGTTCTGCTGGAGGTAGACGAGCTGGCTGAGGAAGTCGTCGTAGGTCCAGATGAAGGTGAAGATGGTGGTGGTCACCAGCGCCGGCCGCATCAGGGGCAGGATGATCTTCCAGTAGATCTGCAGGGGGTTGGCGCCGTCCATCATGGCGGCCTGGTCCAGCTCGCGTGGGATGGAGCGGATGAACTGCACCATCAGGAAGATGAAGAAGGCGTCCACCGCGAGGAACTTGGGCACGATCAGCGGCAGGAACGTGTTGATCCAGGTCAGGTTGTAGAAGATCGTGTACTGCGGGACGAGCGTCGCCTGCATGGGCAGCATGAGCGTGCCGAGCATCAGACCGAACCAGATCTTCTTGCCGCGGAACTCGAAGCGCGCGAAGGCGTAGGCGGCCAGCGAGCACGAGATGACGTTCCCGATCACCGCACCGATCGACACGATCATCGAGTTGGTGATGTAGAGCGAGAAGGAGTTGCCGGAGCCGCTCCAGCCCTCGGAGTAGTTCCCGGGGCGCAGCGTGTCCGGGATCAGCCCGGGGTGGGTGAAGATGTCGGTGTCGGGCTTGAGGGAGCTGCTGAGCATCCACAGCAGCGGGTAGAGCATGACGATCGCGACGCCGATGAGCAGCGTGTGGATCAGGATGCGGCGGGGGCCCGTGAGCGAGCGCAGCTTCCGCAGCGGCGACGCGTTCGGGGTGAGGGCGGACATGGTGGGCTGACTCCTCGCTCAGGCGGCGTCGTCGTAGTGGACCCAGTAGCGGCCGGCGATGAAGTTGACCGCCGTGAACGCGGCGATGACCAGGAACAGCACCCAGGCCAGCGCCGAGGCGTACCCCATCTGCAGGTCTGCGAAGCCCTTCTTGTACAGGTACAGCGAGTACAGCATGGTCGAGTTGAGCGGGCCGCCGGTGCCGTTGCTGATGACGAAGGCGGGGGTGAACGTCTTGAACGCGTCGATGATCTGCAGGACGACGTTGAAGAAGACGATCGGGGTGAGCAGCGGCAGGGTGATCCTGAAGAAGCGGGTGACGGGTCCGGCGCCGTCGATCGCCGCCGCCTCGTACACGTCCTTCGGCAATTGTTTGAGACCGGCCAGGAAGATGACCATCGGGGTGCCGAACTGCCAGACGGCCAGCAGCACCAGTGTGTAGAGGGCGCTGTCGGGGCTGGAGACCCAGTCCTGGCCCTTGATCCCGAACCGGCCCAGGACGTCGTTGAACAGGCCGTCGCCGCCGAAGACCTGCCGCCATACGATCGCCACGGCGACCGCGCCGCCGAGCAGCGAGGGCAGGTAGAAGGCGGCCCGGTACAGGCCGATGCCCTTCAGCGGCCGGTTGAGCAGCATCGCCACGGCGAGTGCGAACGCCAGCTTCAGCGGCACGGAGACGACGACGTACAGCAGGGTGGCGTGCACCGAGTCCCAGAAGACGGGGTCGCCGGTGAACATCTTCCGGTAGTTGCCGGTGCCGATCCACTCGGGCGGCGTCAGCAGGTCGAACGTGGTGAAGGACAGGTACAGCGAGTCGAGCATCGGGTAGATCGTCAGCCCGAACAGGCCGACGAACCAGGGGGCGAGGAAGACGTACGGCCACCATCCTCCGCCCCGCCGTCCGGCGAGACGGCGCCGCATGCGGTCGCGTTCGCGCCGGTCGGACGGGGGCGCCGGAGCGGGCGGCTCCTTCGCGGCCTCGTCGGTGTCCGCGGTGGTCATACTCATCTCCCTGGCCCTCTCCCGGTGTTCGGTGGTGCGGCGCCGCTCAGGCGCTCAGGATCCCTGTCGCCTGGTCGAAGAAGGTGCCGAGCTGCGCCTTGATCGTCGTCTTGCCGAAGGCGATGGCGAGGTTGGACTGGAACAGCAGGTCCCAGATCTGGGTGGCGGCGGCCGGCGGGGGCGGCGGTGCGGGCAGCGCGTTCGTGGCCTTGGCGACCCGCTTGGAGATGTAGTCGGCGTTCGCCATGTCCCGCTTGTCGGTGTCGTCCAGGCCGGCGCTGATGAGGCCGCGCGCCTTCTCGGTCGGCGGGATGCCGCGCAGCAGCTGCATGTCCTTGACGGCCGTGGCGTCCTGGGCGAAGAACGACATGATCTTCACGGAGTCGGCGACCCGCTTGCTCGCCTCGGTGGCGCTCAGCAGTACACCGCCGTTGAGGAAGTTGCCCTCGCGGGCGCCGGACCAGTCGCCCTGCGGGCTGGGCAGGAAGTCCAGGGTGGCACTCGTGATGGCGCCGCCCGCGCCGTAGACGCCGATGTCGAAGGTGAACAGCGCCTTGCCGATGACCACGGCGTTCTTGGTGAGGTCGTTGTGGGCCGCGGAGGTGACGGCGGCGGCCGGGCAGGCGCCCGACCGGCGCATCTCGGCCCAGTACTCCCACCACGCCTGCAGGGTGTCGGAGGTGAAGCCGAGCTTCTTGCCGTCGTTCGTGAAGAGGTTCTGGCCGTGCTCGCGGGCGAAGATCTCGAAGGCGTTGAGGGTGCCGCCGCCACCGTCGTCGACGCCGAAGACCTTGCCGTCGCTCTTCTTGTGGACGTCCTGCGCGATCTTCTTCAGGTCGGCCCAGGTCCACTCGGCGTCCGGGAACGTCAGGCCCAGCTTCTCCAGCCCGCCGCGGTTGACGGTGAGCTGGTTGGTGCCGATGCCGGACGGGACGCCGTACAGCTTTCCGTCGACGGTGCCCGCGGCGAGCAGCGTCCTGGAGAAGCCGGCGAGGTCGAGGCTCTTGCCGACGTACGCGTCGAGCGGGGCGAGGACGCCCTTGCGGGCGTACTGGGCGACGAGCGCGGTGTCCATCTGGAGCAGGTCGGGGGTGCTGCCGCCGGCGATCTGCGTGTTGAACTTGTTGAAGTACCCGTCGTATCCGGAGTAGGTCTCCTGGATCTTGATCTTCGGGTTGTCCTGCTGGAAGGTCGCGAGTGCCTTCTTGTATGCGGCGTGCCGGTCGTCGCTGCCCCACCAGGTCATCGTCAGGTCGCCGGTGGCGCTGCCGGCTCCGGTGCCGCCGGCGCAGGCGGTGAGCGCGGAGCCGAGGGGGCCGGCGACGGCGAGCCCGCTCATGGTGCGGATGAGGGTTCTGCGCGAGATCTGGTGACCCACCGGGTCCTCCCTGAGGGTGCGTGACGGATCCCCGGCCGGTCGCTGCGGCACGGGGGCATCGGGATGGAGGTGCGGGGAAGGGGCGCGTTCACACAGGGGGGCGGCCTCGCCCGGCCGCGCCGCCTGCTGACGGAGGTGGGCTCCCCGGCCCGTTCCGGGTCGGTGCCGCACGAGCACGCCCTCGTGCGGTCGCCGTACGTCGCTCGTGTCGCGTACGGCTCGGAGCCCTCCCGAACCGGTGTCCCGACCGGCTTAGAAAGCGCTTGTCCGGACATTGGCAGAACGAGCGGGAGGCCGTCAATGCCCGCGTCGCCCGGACTCGGTCACGGTTCGGACACCTCGGGCCACCGCGAGCCGGGCCGCGCCCACGACGGTGCCCAGGTCGCCGACCGTGCTGCTGACCACCTCGGTGGGCCAGCTCAGCCGGGCCAGTTCGGCCCGCACCCCGGGCAGCAGCCGGGGGTCCGCGCCGGTGCTGCCGCCGAGCACGATCAGCCCCGGGTCCAGTACGGCGGTCACTGCGGCGGCCAGCCGGCCGATGTCGGCGGCGTGCCGGGCGACGACGGCGCGGGCCGGCGCCCGCCCCTCGCCGGCCAGCGCGAACAGCTGCTCGGCGGTCTGCGGGCAGGACCCGTCCGGGTCCTGCCAGACCTCGGCGGCGCGGCGCAGCAGGGAGCGCGCGCCCAGGTAGTCCTCCAGTGCCTCCAGGCGCGGCTCGCTGTCGTCGTCCCAGGGGTAGGGCAGCCGGGCCAGCTCGCCGGCGGCGCCGTTCGCCCCGCGCACCACCTGTCCGCCGATGACGATGCCGAGGCCGACGCCCACGCCGACGCGCAGGTAAGCGAAGGTGGCACGGCCGCGGGCGGCGCCCTCGTGCAGCTCGGCGAGCGCGGCGCAGTTGACGTTGTTCTCCAGGTGCACGGGAACGCCCGGGGGCAGTGCGACGGCCACGGCGTCGAAGACGGGACCGGCCTTGGCGGTCGCGGGACGCATCTGCGCGCCCTTCCCGGCCGGTGCGGTGACGTCGCCGACGGCGACGACGATGGCGCGCGGCGGGAGCGCGGCGGGCAGCGCGGCGAGGGCCTCGCGGACGGCGTCCGCGGCCTCGGCCCGGGACGCGGTGACCTCGGCGAGCAGGGTGCCGTCGAGGGCGCAGCCGCGGACCCGGGTGAGGTCCGGGCCGAGGTCGACGGCGAGGACGGCGCCGGCGCCCGGGCCGAGCCGGTAGACGGCGGCGCTGCGGCCGGTGCCGCTGGAGGCGGTGCCGGAGGGGGCGGCGAGCCCGGCGCTCTCCAGCTCCGCGACGGCCGAGGACACCGTCGGTTTGGACAGTTTGGCCAGGCTCGCCAGTTGCGGCCGGGTCGCGCTGCCCGCCTGCGCGAGCACGGCGAACACCGCGCTCGCGCTCTCGGTCAGCCGGGGTGCCGCCACCACGTCGTGTTCCACGGTTCTCCCACAGGTCGCGAGGACTCTTGACGCACTGTACTTCGTTAGTTAATTTCCTAACGAACTTCACGGTACTCGCCTGCCGTGCCCGCCAGAGGCCCGTCCCGGGGCTTCCCGACCGCTGCGACCAGCCCGTTTCCCGGCTTTCCCCGGCTCGCCACCAGCTCTTCCCGGCTCTTCCCGGCTTTCCCCGCCACGGTTCGCCCGCCGTCGCTGCACCGCGCGCACGCACAGCACAGCGCACACGACGCACGACGAAAGAGGTTCCGTGCAGGACTCCACGCCCGTCCTGGTCGGCATCGACGTGGGCGGCACCAAGACCCGGCTGCGTGCCGTGGCCGGGGACACCCCGCTCGCCGACCACGTCCGCACGAGCGGCGGCTGGCGGCCGCACGACCCGGTCGCCGCCGCCGGCTGGCTGGCCCGCCTGATCGCCGAGGCGCTGCCGGCCGGCCCGCGCCCGGCGGCACTGGCGGTGGGCGGCCACGCCTGCGAGACCGCGCGCCAGTGCGAGCAGCTCCGTGCCGCCCTGCACCTCCGCTTCGCCGTGCCCACGCTGGTCGTGGGCGACGCCGAACTCCTCGTCCCCGCCGCCGGGTTGACCGAGGCCGTCGGCCTGGTCGCCGGCACCGGCTCGGTGGCGGTGGGCCGACGCGCCGACGGCACGGCTGTGCAGGTCGGCGGCTGGGGCGCGGTGCTCGGCGACGAGGGCGGCGCGGCCGGGCTGGTCCGCGAGGCGGCGCGCGCCTGCTGGGCCGCCCACGACCGCGGCGAGGCACCCGACGCGCTGGCGGCGGCCCTCCTCGACGCGTTCGGCGTGCCCGAAGTGCCCGCGCTGGGCGCGGCGTTGGAGAGCGCCCCCGATCCGTCCGCCGCCTGGGGCCGGCACGCCCCGGCCGTCTTCGCCTCCGCGGCGGCGGGCTCGGTACTCGCCCGTGACGTCGTCACCGCCGGTGGGCGCGCACTCGCCGCGCTGGTCGAACTCCTCGACCGGCGCGGCGCGGTGACCGACGACGTGGTGGTCGCGGGCAGCACGATCCTCGCCCAGCCCGCGCTGTACGACGCCTTCACCGCGGCCCTCGCCGTGTTCCTGCCGTCGGCCCGGCCGCGCCCGCTGCGGGTGCCGCCGGTGGCGGGGGCGGTGACGCTCGCGCGCGGGCTGCTGTGAGCGCGACACCGTAACTCCGGGACACCGGCCGGCAGTTGGTGGATCCTGTGCGCCGAGCACCTCGCGTTCACCTGCCGAACGGACGGAGCTCACCCGGGGCTCCCCGACAGGTCACACCCCACCCCTAGATATTCACCCGTTCAACTTCTTCCTCCTTCTTCTCGACCTTCTCCGCGGGTTGGCACACGTCGGCACATCGCACCCCGCATTTCCGTGGACCGCTTCCGAGAGGCACAGGCATGCCGTCACCTGCCGGGCACCCCTCCGCCGTACTGAACCGGCGCGGGTTCCTCACCACCACGCTGGCCGCGTCGGCGGGCGTGCTCGCCGCCCCGGCCGTCGCCGTCTGGCTGCCCGCGGCCGACGCCAAGGCCGCCACTGCACCGGCCGCGTTCGTGGACGACTACCGGACCAACGTCGCCACCAACCTGACACCCGGGACCAACGCCGTCGTCCGGGCCCTCGGCGGCTTCGCCCAGGTGTGGAAGACCGGCGCCGCCTGGGACACCGGCGCCCCGCTGCGCCCCCGGATCCTCCGCGCCGACCTGCGCTACTGCGCGCGCGCCACGGCCGAGCGCACCGACGCCCAGGCGAAGGAAGCGTTCATCTACGACCGCCAGCGCCAGAGTTACGCAATGATCGCGGGACTCGGCCCGTTGAGCGATCTGTACAAGACGGGCGCCAAAGCGGTCACTTCGATCACCGGCGCCCCCGACGGTACCCCGGCGACCACCGTCAACGACGCCGTGCCCGCCGACGCCCCGGCCGGCTCGGCGCTCGGCGCGGGCGCCCACGACGCGGCGCTCGGCAAGGTCGCCGAACTGGTCGACACGGTGCGCGGCCCGTACGCCTCCGGCAATCCCGCCAAGTACGCCTACCAGTACCCGCGTCCGTGGCGGCTGAACGAGGACAGCGAGGTCGTCGACACCGGCAGGACCGACGCGTTCGGTTTCCCGGTGTACGACTCCCCGGTGTCCGTCGCCCCGCAGCTGCTGCGCCAGCGCGGCGCCTCCGCCACCGACGACGGCGGCTTCCCGAGCGGCCACACCAACGCCTTCCACCTGGCCGCGCTGGCCTACGCGTACGCCGTTCCGGAGCGCTTCCAGGAGCTGGTGACGCGCGCCGTGGAGCTGAGCCACACCCGGATCGTGGCGGGCATGCACCACCCCGTCGACGTCATCGGCGGCCGGATCATGGCCACCGCCCTCGCCGCGGCCACCCTCGCCGACCCGGCCAACGCCCAGCTGAAGGCCGCCGCCCGCGCCCAGGCCCTCGCCTGGTTCACCGAGCTGACCGGCACCACCGCCGACACCCTCATCTCCTACGCACACACCGGCACCGACCCGTACGCCGACCGGGCCGCCAACGCCCGCGCGGTGCGGCCCCGGCTGACGTACGTCCTCCCCCGGCAGGGCAGCGAGCTGCCGCTGACCGTGCCGCAGGGCGCCGAGGTGCTGCTGGAGACCCGGCTGCCGTACCTCGGCGCGCACCAGCGCCGCGAGGTGCTGCGCACCACCGCACTGCCCTCCGGCTACGTGCTGCTCGACGGCTTCGAGCAGTGGGGCCGGCTGAACCTGTTCGCCGCGGCGGACGGTTACGGCGCCTTCGACACGGACGTCACCGTCGTACTGGACGCGGCGGCGGGCGGCTTCTCGGCGGCCGACGCCTGGCGCAACGACATCGACGGCTGCGGCGGCCTGGCCAAGCGCGGCACCGGCACGCTCACGCTGGCCGGCCGCAACCGCTACACCGGCGGGACCGTACTGGCCCAGGGCACGCTGGTCGCGGGCGGCGAGGACGCCCTCGGCCACGGGGACGTGCGGATCACGGACGGCACCCTGCGGGTCGCCGAGCGGCTGCGGGTGCGCGGCGCCTACGCCCAGGACGCGGGCACGCTGGAGGTCACCCTGCGCGCGGGCCGCACGGCACCACTGACGGTCCGGCACCTGGCGGTGGTGGGCGGTGGGGCCGTGCTGTCGCTGCGCCTCGACACCGAACGGCCGCCGGCCACGGGCAGCACGCTGCCGGTCCTCGGCGTGCCCCGGCTGCGCGGCCGGTTCGCGCGGATCGAGGTGAACTCCGACCGCCTGCGGGCCGTACCCGTGTACACGGCAGAAGGTCTGTCGGTACGACTCGTGCAGCGGTGACACCCCCGGTGGCGGGAGCGGTGCGACAGTAGGGCCATGATCCGGCCCACGCACGCTCCCGCCGCCGTACGGCCGGTGCCACCGCGGGGCGGATGATGGCGCGCGAACAGCACCTGCTCCTCGGCCCGGCGGCGCCCGCCGCGGCCCCGGCCCGCCCGTGCGCCGGGCTGCACCGGCACCGGCGGTGGCTGGTGCCGCTCGTGGCGCTGCTGCTGCTCGGCCAGATGGCCGCGGCGATGGTGACGACGGCCGTGCAGCAGACCCCGACGATCGACGAGCCGGTGTACGTCGCGACGGCCACCGACTATCTGCACGAGCACCGGATCCGCTACAACCCCGAGCATCCGCCGCTCGGCAAGCTGCTGATCGAGGCCGGGGTGGCGGTGGCCGACCCGCACTACGACCCGTCGTACCCCGGCACGCAGGGGGACGTGGGCCGGCACCTGCTGTACGAGTCGGGCAACGACCCCGGGCGGCTGATGCTGTGGGCGCGGCTGCCGGTGATCGTGCTGACGCTGCTGTTCGGGCTGGTCGTCTTCGCGTTCGCCCGCGACGTGACGGGCAGGGCGGGCGAACTGGCGGGCATGGACGGCGAGTTGGCGGGTACGACGGGTGGGTCGGTGGGTCCGGCGAGTGGTTCGGCGCGTGGGCTGGTGGGTTCGGCGGGTGGGCTGGTGGCGCTCGCCCTGTACGCCTTCACGCCCGACGTGGTCGCCCACGGTTCGCTGGCCACGCTGGACATGCCGGTGACCGGTTTCGTCCTCACCTCGGTATGGCTGCTGTGGCGGGCGCGCCGGCGGCCCGGGTTGTACGTGCCGCTGGCGGGGCTGGCGCTGGGGGCGGCCGTGGCGACCAAGATGAGCGCGCTGCCGGCCGTGCCGGTGCTGACGGCGCTCGCCGCGGTGTCCGTGGCCGTCGCGTCCGCGGGGGCCGGCCGGCGGCGCAGGGTGCTGACCGCGCTCGCCGCCGCGGGCGGCATGGCGCTGGTGGCGGTGGCCGTGGTCTGGGCGTCGTATCTGGCGGTCGATCCCCGGCTGCGGTTCTCCCCCGCCGAACCGGTCCCGGCGCTGCACGGCCCGCGCGGGACGCTGGTCGGTCTGCTGCCGCTGCCGCCCGCGTACCGGGCCGGGATGCGGGTGCAGTTCGGGCTGGAGGACTACCCGTGGCAGGGCTTTCTGTTCGGGCACGTGTACACCGGCCGGCGCTGGTACTACCTGCCCGTCGCCCTGCTGGTGAAGACCCCGCTCGGCCTGCTGGCGCTGGGCGCGGCCGGTGCCGTGGCGGTGGTCGCGCTGCGGCGGCTGCGGGCCGCCGCGCCGTATCTGCTGCTGCCGCCCGCCGTGCTGCTGGCGGCGGCGATGACGGGATCGCGGGAGTTCGGGACGCGGTACGCGCTGTGCGTGCCGGTGTTCCTCGCGGTGACGGCGGCCTGCGTTCCGGTGTGCGTTTCGGCGTTCGTACCGGCGTTCCTCCCGGCCTGGGCACCGTGGCCGCGGAGGCGGTGGCGGTGGCGGTGGGCGGCCGCCGTGACGGCCGTGCTCGCGCTGTGGACGGCGGTGAGTTCGCTGCGGACCTTCCCTTACTACCTGCCGTACGCCAACGAGGCGTTCGGCGGGCCCGCGCACACCCACCGGCTGCTGCACGACTCCAACGTGGACTGGGGACAGGACCTGGGCCGGCTCGCCGACCGGCTGCGCCGGGACGATCCGGGCGAGCGGGTGTGGCTGGTCTACAAGGGCAGCGGCGTGCCGTCGTACTACGGCATCCGCGCCGCCGATCCGCGCGCCGTGTCACCGGACCGGGTGCACGGGCTGCTCGTGGTGTCGGACTCGGCGGTCGCGAAGGCAAGCGGCCGACTGGCCGAACTGATCGCTTCCGGTCATCCGGTCGGCAATGTGGGCTATTCGATCACGCTCTATCGTCGGTGAGCACGTACGCTCAACCCGCTGGTCAAGACGGCCGGTGAGCTATGTTGAGTGGTCGTGGGAGACAAAGGAGGCGGCCGGGTGCCCTCGCCGCAGCAGGCACGCGCACAGGCGTCAGCGATCACCTCGGGCAAGACCGTGCCCGAGGCCGAGCCCGCTCCGACCTCCCGGCTCCGGGAACTCTTCGACGGCCCCCGTCTGTCGCCGGGTCAGCGGCGCATCGCCCAGTATCTGATCGAGCACATCACCGAGGCCGCGTTCCTGTCGATCACCGAGCTGGCCGATCGCGTCGGGGTCAGCCAGCCCTCCGTCACCCGCTTCGCCGCCGCCGTCGGCTTCAGCGGCTATCCCGCGCTGCGCGAGCGGCTCCAGGCGATCGCGCTGAGCACGCTGGCGGGCGGCCCGGGCGAGGAGAACCGGGCCAACGAACTCCAGGCGGCCGTCGACGCCGAGATCGAGAACCTGGAGAACCTGCGGCGCGACTTCGCCGACCCCGACCGGATCATCCGGGTCGGCCGCGCGCTGTCCCGCTCCACCCCGCTGACGGTACTGGGCCTGCGCATCTCCGTGTCACTCGCCGAGTACTTCGGCTACGCGGCCCGCCGGATCCACCCCGACGTACGGCTCGTCACGCGCGGGGGCAGCGTGGCCTACGACGCCCTGCTCCAGTCCCGCGAGGCCGGCGGCACCTGGGTGCTCGCCTTCGCCATGCCCCGGCACTCCCACGAGACCCTGCAGGCCGTCCGGGTGGCCCGGGACGCCGGGCTCAAGGTCGCGCTCGTCACCGACCTGGCACTCGGCCCGCTGGCCGAAGCCGCCGAGATCACCTTCGCCACCGGCACCGGTTCGCGCATGGTGTTCGACTCCTACGCCGCGCCCGGCGTGCTCGCCGCCGCGCTGCTCCAGGCCATGACCGACGCCGATCCGGAGCGCACCCAGGCCCGGCTGGAGAAGTACGAACAGCTCTCCGAGCACCACCAGTTCTTCATGAAGGACTGACGTCCGCGCCAGGAATTCGTGAAGATCCTGCGCCCCCTGATACCCCCGGACAGGGATCATCCACCACAAAGCACGCATGAATGTTTTCATACGTCTTGCAAACCGGACGGCATATATAAATACTGCTCACGGATCGCGCCCGGCCCACTCCGGGCACGTTCCGCGCACGCGGATCCACCGCTCGCGCCACCGCCCCGAGAAAGCCGACGGACCAGCCATGCGCACGCAGGACCACTCGCAGCGCCGGTTCCCGACAGCCGGGGCCCCCGTACGGACACCCCCGGCCGCCGGCTCCTACCCACGTCGGCACGTGTGGTGTTCCGGGGCGCGCCGTCTGCGTGACGCGCCCGTGGCGGCCCCGGCCATCCCCTAGGCCGGGGCCGCCCCGCATTCGTCGGACCACCCTCACGACGCCGCACACCGGAAGCGATGATCATGCCCCTGACCAGCACGCGCATCAGTCCCGACTGGCCCTGCCAGGTCAAGACGCCGGGCTCGTACGACTGGGAGCGCTCGGCGGCCAAATGGCTGCGGGAGCTGATCCCCGCGCGCTACGCCAGCTACCCGGCGCTCATCCGCCACCCCGTGCTGCTCGCCCGGCACGCCCAGCTCCAGGTCCAGCAGGAGGTACGGGTGGCCCGGACCGCCCTGCAGACCGCGCGCGCCGAGCTGCCGATGCTGGGGCTGCCCGAGTCGGTCATCGAGCACACGATCAAGCTGTACGCCGCCGAGGTCCTGCAGCTGCAGCACATCGCCCGCAGCGTACGAGCGGTCAGCGAGGCCCTGTCGGGGCGCGGCCCGGGACGCTGATCCGCGCGCCGTGGCGCGCGCGGGGCCTGCTGTGGGTTCCGGCGTCCCGGTCCCGCCGTCCGCCGCTCCGGGCCGGTCTCACGAACCGTCGCCGAGGGGCGTCCGTGACGTCCGTGACTCCAGGGCCCGGCGCGTGTCGTCGCCGTAGACGCCCCGCTCGTCGCCGCTGATGCCGTACCAGAGCTGGAACCGGGCCACGGCCGCCGTGAGGGTGGCGTCGTAGGTGCCGTCGGTGGAGCCGTCGCGGTAGACGTCCGGGATGCGCAGCAGGCGTTCCTGGAGCTCGGCGACGTCCGGCCCGGTGTCGCCCTGGCGGAGGGTGCCGGGGCCGTCGGGGTCGATGGCGGCGGTGGAGGCGCCGGGGGCGGCGGGGGTCTGCCCGGAGGCGGGCGGTGCGGTGGTCGCGGGCCGGGAGGGCGTCGCGGTCGCGGCACTCGCGGTGGACCCCTGGCCGGAGGGCAGCAGCATCGCGCAGCCGAAGCCGACCAGGGCGGCCACGGCCACGGCCACGGCGACGGCGGCCCGGCGCAGCCGGGACGTCACGACGCGGACGCTGGGGGCAGGGGGGCCGGAGACGGAGGCTCCGGAAGCCGGGGCTCCGAGGACGGGAGCTCCGGAGACGAGGACGCCGAGGGCGGGAGCTGTGGCTGCGGCCGCCGGTGCGGGCGGCAGCTCCTGGGTGTCGTCCTCCGCGACGGGCGCCGCTCGGCCGGTGATCGGGCGCGGCCCGGCGGGCCTGCCGAGGGGCTCGTACGTCACCGGGTCCGGCCGGATCTCGCGCATCAGCTCCGCGAGGGCGTCGAACCGGCGGGGCCGCAGCACCCGGACGGGCTCAAGGACCGGCCCGGGCTGCGGGCGTTCAGGATCGGACGGCGTCGGCACCTGACTCTCCTTCCGTCCCCGACCCGACCCGGCACCTCCCGGGCGGGCGGACAGGACTCGTGAGGTTCCCGCGCTCAGATACGGCCCGCACGGCGGCCCTGTTCACGCTCCGGTCCGCGTTCGCGCTCACCCCTCACACCCAACTCATCGATCGATCGAATCACTCAACTCGGTTAGAAGTGTTGAGCGTTTGAGAAAGCGCGTGCTAGAAAGCGCCGTCATGACGACTCCTTGGTCACGCCGTGGCTTCCTGGCCGCCTGTTCCGGCACCGCTGTCGCCCTGGGGATCGGCACCCGGGCGTCCGCGGCGACTCCGGACGAGTTCGCGACGCTGCGCGCGCGATGGCGCACGCTGATCCTGGGCGAGGGGTTCGACCCTGCCGCCGCCCCCTTCGCCTCCCGCCTCGCCGACCTGGGCGGGACGGCACGCCGGTACCGGGCCGCCATGGCCCCCGCGGCCGGCTCCCTGTGGCCCGACCTGGTCTATGCCGACCCCGACCCGGACACGGACCAGGAGTCGTACGGCTACTCCGGCAACATGAACGCCAGTTACACCCGGCTGAGCACGCTCGCGCAGGCCCACGCCCAGCCGGGCACCGGGCTGACCGGCGACGCGGACCTGCGGGACGCGATCCTCACCGGCCTGGACCACCTGCACGACGACGTCTACCACGCGGGCCAGGCCCCGTACGGCAACTGGTACAGCTGGCAGATCGGCGCACCGCAGGCGCTCCTGGACGTCTGCGTGCTGATGTACGACGCCCTGTCGGCCACGCGGATCGCCGGCTACCTCGCCGCCGTCGACCACTTCGTGCCCGACACGGCGGTGGCGAGCTACAGCGGGACGAGCACCGGCGCGAACCGGGTGGATCTGTGCCGGGTGCTGGCGCTGCGCGGTGTCGTCGGGGCGAGTCCGGCCAAGGTGGCGCTGGCCCGCGACGCCCTGTCCCCCGTCTTCCCGTACGTCACCTCGGGCGACGGGCTGTACGCCGACGGCTCGTTCGTCCAGCACACCTCCGTGCCGTACACCGGCTCCTACGGTTCGGTGCTGCTCGGCGGGCTGGGGCTGCTGTTCGCGCTGCTGGCAGACTCCGGTTGGGCGGTGACGGACCCGGACCGGCAGATCGTGTTCGACGCGGTGGAGCACTCCTGGGCGCCGTTCCTCTACAACGGCCTGGTCATGGACGGCGTCGCGGGCCGGGCGATCAGCCGGGGGCTCATGGTGGCGGACCCGAATCAGATCGAGCAGGACGATCACCTGCGCGGTCATCCGATCCTGGCTTCGATCGTGCTGCTCGGGCAGGGGGCGAGCAGCACGGCCAACGGGCGCTGGCGGGCGCTGGTGAAGGGCTGGATGGACCGCGACTACTACAGCCCGCCGCTGGCCGACCCGGTGCTGAGCCTGCCGCATCTCGCCCGGCTCAAGGGAGTTCAGGACGACGGATCGGTCACGGCGGTCGCCGAGCCGGCCGGGCACCGGCTCTTCCCGTCCATGGCGCGGGCCACGCACCGCAGACCGGGCTGGGCGGCCGCACTCAGCATGGCGGACCGGCGGATCACGTACTACGAGACCGGAAACGGCGAGAACCTGCGCGGCTGGCACACCGGTTCCGGAATGCTCTACTGGTGGGGGGACTCCTTCGCCAACGGCCAGTACAGCGACGCCTTCTGGCCCACCGTCGACCCCTACCGGCTGCCCGGCACGACCGTCTCGCGCAAGGTGCTCGCGGATGCGGCAGGCGGCGACTGGGGCGCCGCGAAGCCGGACGTGAACTGGGTGGGCGGGGCGACGGACGGCGAGCGCGCGGCGGTCGGCCAGTATCTCAAGGGCCTTCGGTCGACGCTGGTGGCGAAGAAGTCCTGGTTCTTCCTGGACGACACGGTCGTCTGTCTCGGCGCGGGCATCACCTGCACCGACGGGGCGGCCGTGGAGACGACCGTCGACAACCGCAACCTCGGCGCCACCGGCAACGCACCCTTCACCGTCGACGGCACCGTCGAACCCGCCGCCCTCCCCTGGTCGGCCGCGCTCACCGGCGCGCAGTGGGCACACCTCGGCGGCCACGGCGGCTACGTCTTCCCCGGCGGCGCGCACGTGCGGGCGCTGCGCGAGGCCCGCGACGGCAGCTGGAGCACGATCAACACAGGGGGCGCGACGACCGTCGTGAACCGTACGTACCTCACCCTGTACGTCGATCACGGCACCGATCCGGTGGACGCGTCGTACGCCTATCTCCTGCTGCCGGGCGCGACCGCGGCCCGTACCAGGGCGCGGGCGGCGAACGCGCAGTGGCTGACCGTTCTGGCCAACTCCCCCAGTCAGCAGGGTGTTTCGGTGCGTTCGCTCGGCTTCACCGGGGTGAACTTCTGGTTCGGCGGAACAGTCGGCACGCTCACCGCGAGCGATCCGTGCTGCGTGATGATCAGTGAACGGGGCGACGGCACCGCCGTGATCGCCGTGAGCGATCCGATGCGGATGCGCACCGCGCTGACCCTGACCTGGCGGAGGGCGGTCGCCGAGGTGACGTCCGCACCGGCGACGCTCGCCTCCGCGGCCACCGGCACCGCGTTGTCGCTGGTCTTCGGCGATCTCACGGGTACGGCGGGGGTCACCCAGCGGGTCACCGTCAGGCTGCGGTGAGAGCGCCCCCCGCGAACCGGCCCAGGGACGCCGTGAACGCGGCGACGAAGGCGTCCCGGTCCTCCTCCGGCAGGGCGTCCAGCGACAGGTACGGGTTGAGGTCCTCCAGCTCGACCAGCAGCAGTCCGCCGTCGCGGGTGCGGCAGGCGTCCACGCGCTGGATACCGTGGCCGAGGTCGTTCCAGTCGATGAAGCGCCGGGCGAACTCCAGGTCGGCGGCGGTCGCGGCGTAGGGCTCCAGCGCCCAGCGGCGCTCGGGGTCGGGGGCGTACAGGGCGTACTGGAAGTCGTCGTCGACGAAATAGAAGGACACCTCGTGGAGGAAGTCGACGCGGGGCTGGATCAGCACCTCCCCGCCGGCCGACGCGGTGGCCGCGGCGACCTGGCTCGCGGGCACGACCCGCAGGCCGGCCGAGTCCGCGCCGAGCTTCGGCTTGACCACGTACCGCTCGGCGGACGGCAGCCGGTGCAGGTCCTCGGCGCCGCCGACCGTCGGTATCACCGGGAATCCGGCGGCGCTCAGATCGAGCAGATACTGCTTCCCGGCCATGTCCGCCTTGCCGGTGAGCGGGTTGTACACCCGGGTGCCCGTTTCGATCGCCTGCGCACGGAAGGCGTCGTAGGCGCTCTGGTAGCCGAGGACGGGCCCGCTGTTGCGGACGACGACGGCGTCGTAGCCGTTCATCAGCGCGGCCGCGTCCAGCGGGTGGCACAGGGCGAGGTCGAAGCGGGCGCGCAGCCGGGAGGTGAGGAAGACGTCCTCGTCGCAGTAGCGGCGCCCGCGGGCCCGGTACGCCAGGTCCGTGACGTAGAGCAGGCGGGGGCGGGCGGCGGGCATGCGGGATCTCCTCGGACGGGCCGGTGCGGTGGAGAAAGGTTACGTCGCCGAGTGGGGGCCGTCTGCGGTGGGGGCGGGTTGGGGTTGAGGTCGAGCGGATGAGTTCCTGCGGCCGAGTTCGGTGCCGAGGGAGCCGGCGATGTGCGGGGTGAGCAGGACGTTCGGCAGGGTGTGGAGGGGGAGTCGGCGGGGGCACGTCGGGTTCGCGGCTCCTGCGAGACCTCGTACGGGGAGGGGCGGTCGCAGGACATCTTTTGTGTACACGCGATCAACGCGTCAAGAACATTCGCGCAAGGTGATCAAAACGATCGACTATCGATCGACCTCTGGTCGCAGCCGTCGGCGGGCGACCGGCCGCCGCAGGAGGAGCGGATGCGCAACTCCGGGAGCAGGTCGAGGTGTTGGCGGGGGCCGGGGTGCTGCTGCCCGTTCTGCTCGGCGAGGACGCGCAGCAGGAGTCTCGCGGCGAGTTCGCCGACCGCGCGGGTGGGCGGGGCGATGGCGGTCAGGGGCACGTCGGCGAGCGCGGCGACCTCGTCCTCGTAGGCGATGAGGGCGAGGTCGTCGGGCACCCGCACACCGTGTGCCTGGAGCCGGGGAACGAGCACGATGGCATCCTCGTCGCTGTGCACCAGGGCCGCGGTGACACCGCGTTCGCGCACCGCCCGGACGAGGTAGTCGACGGAGGTGTCGTAGTCGCCGTGTTCGCGCACGCTCGGGGCGCCCTGGTCGACGTCGATCCCGCGGGCGCGTACGGCCGCGTCGAAACCGGCGCCGATCTGGACTGCGTGCGGGCCTTCCTGGAGCACGGCGGTGATCCGGCGGTGGCCGAGGGCGGCCAGGTGGCCGACGGCGACGGCGGCGCCGTGGGCGCGGTCGGTGCGGACCCGGTCGAGGTCGGCGGCGGGGTTGCCGGGCGGGGCGGAGCGCTCCACCAGGACGGTGGGCACCCCGCTCTCCATCAGCCACTTCTCCTGCCCGTCCTGGGGGACGCCGGCGAACCAGCTGGGCGCCACCAGCAGTCCGCGCGCGCCGCCCGCGATCAGGTGTTCCGCCTGCACGCTGTCCTCGGTGTCGACGTAGCCGGAGACGCCGAGGACGAGCCGCCCGCCCCGGGCCGCGACGGCCTCCCGGGCACCGCGCACGATGGCCGCGAAGAGGTTGACCGTGGTGGGCACGATCATGCCGATGACGGCGCCTTCGAGGGAGTCCGGCCGCGGCGCGGCCGCGGTGGCCGGGGCAGGGGCCTGCTCGCCGGGCCAGACGACCGCGCCGTGCAGCCGCCGCACCCGCCCCCGGGCCGCGAGGGTCTCCACGTCGCGGCGCAGGGTGACGGCGGAGACGCCGAGTTCGGCGGCCAGTTCGGCGACGCGGAGGCTGCCCCGCTCCCGGACGAGTTCGAGCACCCGCTCATGGCGCTGGTCGACGTGCAGTCGCATGGGGTTCCCCCTGGAACGGTGGTCGCGCGGGTTCTGGTGATCGCGAATCGCATACTCTACGCCCACAACCGTATCGATCGTTTGCAATCAATTCGATCGCTCCGATGTTCGGGAGACACCCGCACAGCACACGCGTCGCCCTCATCGTCCCCACCGTCCTCCCTCCTCCTCTCACACAGCACTCAGTTCCCCCATGGACCCGCTCGTGCTGCACTGAGTGTCATGGCATCCGTCCGGGTGCTACGTTCCCGTTCATGAGCTCCAGCAGCGCGGCAGCGGCCGCGAAGCCGACGATGCGGGAGGCCCTGGTCGCGGCCGCCTTCCGGCTCTTCGTGGAACGCGGGTACGAGCAGACCACCGTCGACGACATCGTGGCCCTGGCCGGGGTCGGCCGGCGTTCGTTCTTCCGCTACTTCCCCTCCAAGGAGGACGTGGTCTTCCCGGACCACGAGCGCTGCCTGGCCGACATGACCGCGTTCCTCGCGGCGGGCGGCGCGGAGCACGAACCGGTGCGGCGGGTGTGCGACGCGGCCCGGCTGGTACTGCGGATGTACGCCGAGAACCCGGAGTTCTCGGTGCAGCGCTACCGCCTGACCAAACAGGTGCCGGGCCTGCGCGCCTACGAGCTGTCCGTGGTGTGGCGCTACGAGCGCGCGCTCGCCGAGTATCTGCGCGGACGGTTCGCGGGACGGCCCGACGGCACGCTGCGGGCGGACGTGGTGGCGGCCGCGGTCGTCGCGGCACACAACAACGGGCTGCGCTCCTGGCTGCGGTCGGACGGCGAGGGCGACGCGGGCGCGGCGGTCGACCACGCACTGGGCCATGTGCAGAAGGCGTTCGGGCGGTCCGCCGCGGCCGCGGCCTCCCCGCGCGTGAACCCGGTGCCGATCGGCGCACCGGCGAAGGACGCGGACGACGTGGTGGTACTGGCCTGCCGCCGGGACACCCCGTTGTGGCGGGTGGTGCAGGAGCTGGAAGGGGCACTCGGCCGGACCTGATCTCGCCGTCCTCTGCCGGACAAGGGGTACGCAGTGCCTTTACGAGTGACACTGAGTGCCATAGTCTGTCGGCGTGCGCGGCAGCACGGCTCCCGCCCACACGTGTGCCCGGTGCGCGCCGGACACGCAGGATTCCGGCCGAGCGCAGGGAGTTGACCAGCGTGTACCACCACTCAGCAAATGCCTCGTCTCCGACGGCCGGCGCCGCGACCGGCGTCCTCGATCCCCTCTCCGTCTCCGTGCCCGTCTCCGTAGCGGCCGCCGTCTCCGCCCCCGTGGCCGTCCCCGCTTCCATGGCCGTCTCCGGCTTCACGGACGCCAAGGACGCCAAGGACGTCAAGGACGCCATCCTCTTCCAGCGCTGCGCCTGGTGCGCCACCGCGATGTACCACCGGCTGCTCTGTCCGGTGTGCCAGGGCAGCGAGCTGCGTACGGAGCGCAGCGAGGGCGTCGGCACGGTCCGGCACTCCACCGTGCTGCACCGCAACACCCCCGCCGCGCGCAACGTGTCCCTCATCGAGATGGCCGAGGGGTTCGTGGTCCGGGGCCGCGTCATGGGGCCGCCGGTCGGCATCCACAGCGGTGACCGGGTCCGGCTGTCCACGGCCAAGGACCCGGTGCGGGGCGAGCCGGTGTTCCAGCTGACGGACGAGCCGTACCGGGCCTGGACCTGACCGACTTCACCGCGGCCGCGCCGTCGGCTCGCCCGCGACCGTCCGGCCGGACAACCGTGGGGTTCCGGACCCTCGTTGTCCTGATCGCGCCGTCTGGTCGATCACTCCTCCTTCACAGGCAACCCACAGTCTCCGCCTTCCGTCCTCCGGAATCGAGGGGCTCCCGGGACGGCCGGGGCGCCCGGGATTCGGGGGTCGAGGAGGAACAGTGGTCCGTGCCCGGCACATATGGGTGACCGCCGCCGCGTTGGCCGCGGTGGCGGGGGCATCCCCAGGGGCGGCAGTCGCACAAGGCCGACCACCGTCGCCCGCGGCACAGTTGGCCGCCTCGGCCGACGGCGCGCTGCCGCCGGGCTGGCGGATATCCGGGCAACGGTCGCGGCCGCAGCTGGAGTGGCGCTCGGACCGGGCGGTGCCGATGGGTGATGCCCGGGTCGAATTCCGGTCGGGCGACCGCCTGTTGGGAGTGCCACGGCCCGGTGCGGACGGGCGCACCTTCCGGCTGCCGCTGGACGAGCGCCGTGCCGACGAGCTCAGCACGCTGCGCGGACGGCAAGGGCTGCAAGGACCGCAGGGGCTCCATGTCTGGTCCGGGGGACGGCAGTTGGACGCACCCGCGACCGGCGGGGCCGCCGCCGCGGTGCAGCCGCCCGCCCCGCTGCCCGCGAACCCGGTCGACCCGGGCAAGCCCGGCACGTACCGCACGAGCAGCGGCGAGTACAGCCTCCCGTCCGTGAAGCTGCCCGGCTTCCCGGCACCGGTCGAGATGCGCGGGGTGGTCGTCGCCCCGGTCGGCGCGCCCGGCAAGCGGCCCCTCGCGCTGTTCCTGCACGGCCGCCACTACACCTGCTACCAGGGCGAGCAGATCGGCGGCGACTGGCCCTGCAAGACCGGCTGGAAGCCGGTGCCGAGCCACCGCGGCTACCTGCGCGACCAGAAGCTGCTGGCCTCGCAGGGCTATGTGACCGTCTCGGTCTCCGCCAACGGCGTCAACGGCCAGGACTTCGCGGCCGAGGACGGCGGCGCCCAGGCCCGCTCCTCGCTGGTGCGGCTGCATCTGGCCCGCTGGGCCGACTGGGAGGCGCACCCCGCCACAGCGCCGGCCGTCGTACGCCGGGCGCCGCGCGCCGACATGTCCCGGGTGCTGCTCGTCGGCCACTCCCGGGGCGGCGAGGGCGTCAACAGGGCGGCCCTGGACAGCCTTTACCCGCCGCCCGCCGACCAGGACGGCTACCACGGCCCGGTCCGCTGGACCGTGCGCGGCATGGTCCTGATCGGCCCCACGGTCTTCGGTCAGAACCCGGTGCCCGACGTGCCGTCGACGACGATCCTGCCCGGCTGCGACGGCGACGTCTCCGACCTCCAGGGCGAGGTGTACGTCGACGGGACCCGCGCGGTCAGCAACGGCAGCGCCCTGCACAGCGCCGTGTACGTGATCGGCGCCGACCACAACTTCTTCAACTCCGAGTGGACTCCCGGCCAGTCCGCGGCGCCCTCCGAGGACGACTTCTACGACGACCCGGACCACCCGGACACGGTGTGCGGCAAGCGCGCGGCGACCCGGCTCACCGCCGACCAGCAGCACCGGGCCGGCTCGACGTACATCGCGGCCGCCGCACGGCTGTTCCTGACCGGCGACGACCGGGTGCGGCCGCTGCTCGACGGCTCCGGCAGGCGGGCGCCGTCGGCGGACCCGGCGCGGGTCCTCAGCCATGCGGTGGGGGCGCGCCGGAGCGCCGGGTTCCCGCCGGACGGCGGGGTGAGCGTGACCGGCGCCCGGCTGTGCGACGCGGTGAACCCGAGTGCCGGCAAGGCCTGTCTCGGTCAGGGCGCGAAGGGGCTCTCGCCGCACTTCGCCCAGTGGGAGACCGGCCGTGAGGCCGGCCGCCGGGCCATCGCGCTGCGCTGGACGCGGACCGGCGCGCCCGCGGGGGTGAGTGTGCCGCACCCGGTGTCGCTGAAGGACGCGAAGGCGTTGGCGCTGCGGCTGTTCGTGCCGCCGAACTCCCGGGGAGCGCAGTGGGACGTGTCCCTCACCGACACCGCGGGCCGGAAGGTGACGCTGGGCCGGGTGCGTGCCGACGGACTGCCCGGCAGTGAGCGCACCGCGTCGTACTGGGCGCGTGAGTTCCGGCTGCCGCTGACGGCCGCCGCCCGTGCCGGGTTGCGGCTCGGCTCGGTCAAGTCCATGGAACTGACGGCGCGTTCGGCGTCCGGGCAGGCCTGGCTGATGGACGCGTGGGGCTGGCGGCCGGGGACGCCGGCGGCCCGGGCTGCCGCGCTGCCCCGGGTGGACCTCGGCCGGATGACGGTGGCCGAGGGCGACTCGGGTGTGCGCACCTACCATGTGCCGGTGCGGGTGAGCGGCCACGGCAGCGGGCAGGTCCGGGTGTACGTCGTCGACCCGGCCACCGGGAAGGCGAAGGACCGGCTGGTGACGGTGCGGCCGGGCGGGCACGACATCGACGTACCGGTCGAGGTGAGGGGCAACACCCGCTACGGTACGGACGTTTCGCACGATGTGCTGGTCAAGGCGGTCCACGGCGCGGTCGTCGGCTCCTACCGGGGCGGGATCACGGTCCACGACGACGACCCGGCGCCCACGATGAAGGTCACGCCGGTCGCCGACCGGGTCACGGAGGGGCGGTCCCTGACGTGGCGGCTGTCCCTGTCAAAGGCCGTGGACGTGGACATGAACGCGATGTTCGCCGCGGTGCCGGGCACCGGTCCGGAGCTGTCCACGAAGGACGTACCGGCACGCTGGCTGGAGGAGACCTCGGGGGCGAAGCCCGACCCGGAGCGTCCGCTGTCGAAGGCCGGTGTCTCGCTGTGGGTGGACGTGCCGGCGGGGAGGACGAGTGTGGACATCACCGTGCCCACGGTCGAGGACAAGGTGACGGAGCCGACGGAGTCGGTGCGGTTCCGGCAGGTCGACGTGGCGACCGGCGAGCCGGTGCCCGACGGGCTGGTGCTGACCGGTTCGGTGCTCGACGCGTCGTAGCGGACCCGTTTCCGGGTGGCCCCCCGCGGTGTCAGTCCGTGAGGGTCACCCGGATCCCGACGGTGCCGTCCAGGCCCCGCCGCAGTCGGCTGCCCAGCAGGGTGAGACGGCCGAGGATGCCGTACTTGCGGGCGATCAGGTCCCGGTAGCGGGCGGTGGTGGCCCCGTCGGCGAGTACGGCGGTGGCCGGGAAGATGTCGCCGGTGGGATTGCCCCGCACGTCGCAGGGGCCGACGAGGACGTCCGCGCGGCGCCGGATCCGTTTCACCTTGAAGCTGTCGGCGGCCGTCCACACCCCGAGGGTGTCCCCGTCCCGGACCACCCAGACCGGGGTGGCGACCGGGGTGCCGTCCTTGCGGTAGCTGGTCACCAGCAGGTACGTGCCGGAGCCGAGCCGGTCCAGGCGTGTGTCATCCATGCCGGGAAGTCTAGGAGCCCGCTCGCGCGGCGGGCACGGCGGCCGCCATGCGCCGTACCGCCTCGGTGAGGATCTCGGGCGAGGTCGCCAGGTTCAGCCGTACGTGCCCCGCGCCGCCGGTGCCGAAGGGCAGGCCCGCGCTGAGGGCGACGCGGCCGCGGTCCAGGAAGGCCTGCGCGGGGTCGTCGCCGAGGCCGAGGGCGCGGCAGTCGAGCCAGGCCAGGTAGGTGGCCTCGGCGGGGTGGAGGCGGATCGCGGGCAGGTGCTCGGCGAGCAGGCCGGTGAGCAGCCGCCGGTTGGCGTCGAGCCCGGTGAGCAGGGTGTCCAGCCAGGCTCTACCGTCGCTGAGGGCGGCGGTGTGGGCGATGACACCGAGGTGGCTGGGGCCGTGGCCGACCTCCTCGGGCAGCCGGGCGAGGTCGTCGGCGGCGCCGGGTCCGGCGAGGGCGAGGGCGGCCTTGAGACCGGCCAGGTTCCAGCCCTTGGAGGCCGACATCAGGGACAGGCCGCGCTCGGCGCCGGGCACGCCGAGGTACGGCACGAAGGCGGCGGTGGGGGCGACGAGTGGGGCGTGGATCTCGTCCGCGACGACCCGGACGCCGTACCGCTCGGCGAGGGCGGCGACGGCGGCCAGTTCGGTGGCGGTGTGAACGGTGCCGGTGGGGTTGTGCGGGCTGCACAGCAGGAAGGCGGCCCGGCCGGTGCCGGCGGTCGCCTCCCGGAACCTCTCCTCCAGGGCGGCCGGGTCGAGGCGCTGTCCCGGACCGAGGGGCGCTTCGACCACCTTGCGGTCCATGTGGCCGATGAACTGGAAGAACGGCGGATAGACCGGCGGGTTGACGATCACCGGATCGCCGGGCCCGGTGACCAGTCTGATCATCTCGACCACTCCGAGCATCACGTCGGGGACGATCGCGGTGCGCTCGACCGCGATCCCGTCCCAGCCCCAGCGGTCGGCGGCGAACGCGGCGAGTGCCTCGGCGTAGGCGGTGCCGGCGGGGTAGCCGGTGTCACCGAGGGCGAGCGCGTCGGTGACGGCGCGGAGGACGGGCTCGGCGAGCGGGACGTCCATCTCGGCCACCCACAGCGGCAGCACGTCCTCGGGGTAGGTGCGCCATTTCATGCTCGTACGGCGGCGCAGCCGGTCCAGGCCGAGGGCGCGCAGCGGGTCCGGTTCGCCGTGGGTGTCGCGCTGTGTGCCGCTCATGGGGCTCACGATAGGCGGCCGGGACGACGGCGGGAACGCCGGAGAGCCGGAGAGCCGGAGAGTTGGACTTCCGGAGTTCCGGGTGGTGATCGACTCGAACGTCTAGATTGCGTCATGAACGAGTGACCGCACCGCTCGCCCGGCTTTCCTCAGGCATCCAGGAGCTGACCCACGTGACCGACAACCCGGCAGCCACCGACGGCGTGGCCATGTCGCTGCGCAGCCGTATCAACACCAGTCAGCCGCACACCGCACGGATCTGGAACTACTGGCTCGGCGGCAAGGACAACTACGAGGTCGACCGTGCGGCCGGTGACCGGATACGCCAACTGCACCCGGGTATCGGGGAGTACGCGCGTGCCGACCGGCTCTTCCTCGGCCGTGCCGTACGCCATCTGGTGGCCGAAACGGGAATACGCCAGTTCCTGGACATCGGCACCGGGCTGCCGAGCGCCGACAACACGCACGAGGTCGCCCAGCGCATCGCGCCAGAGGCGCGGATCGTGTACGTCGACAACGACCCGCTCGTCCTCGCGCACGCCCGCGCGCTGCTGACGAGCACGCCCGAGGGCCGTACCGACTACCTGGACGAGGACCTGCGCAACGTCGACGCGATCCTCGAACACGCCTCGAGGACACTGGACTTCGGCGAGCCGGTGGCGCTGATGCTGCTGGGCGTGGTCATCTTCGTCGGCGACGACGAGGATCCGTACGGCCTGGTACGGCAGTTGACCGACCGGCTGCCGGCGGGCAGCCACCTGGTGCTGTCGCACACGGTCACCAGCCCGTCGATGCCGGACGTGGACGAGGCGGTGCGCTTCTGGAACGAGAACGGCACGCCGAAGCTGACGCAGCGCACCCCCGAGGACGTGGCCCGGTTCTTCGACGGCCTCGAACTGCTGGATCCGGGAGTGGTGTCCTGCTCGCGCTGGCGCCCGGAGCACGCGCACGGGGCCGAGCCGGAGGAGGTCGCCATGTTCGGCGGGGTGGCGCGGAAGAACTGAACCGCTGCCACCGAAGACCTGTTGCGCTGAACGCGGGGGCGCCGGGCCGCGTATGGAGGTGCGGGCCCTCGACGAGCCGGGGGTCTCGCGCTGCCGGCACGGCGGCGTGTGTTCTGGTTCGGCTTCGGGAGCCACGCATGCGGCACGCACGACGACGCATCGTCCGGCGGGTGACACGCCTGGCGGCGGTCGGCGGACTCCTCCTGGGCGGCGTGATGGTCACCCAGGCGGCCATGGCGAGCGAGACACCTCGCGCCGCCACGAGAACGCTGTCCTCCGCCGGCGGCACCGCGGACACCGGCGCCGCGCTGGTGGCGCGGCTCGGCACGGCCCGTGCGGCGGGCAGCTGGACCGGCACCGACGGGCGGCCGGTGGTGGCGGTGACCGACGACGCGGCGGCGCGGACGGTGCGCCGCGCGGGAGCCGAGGCCAAGGTCGTCGCGCACAGCATGGACCAGCTCACGTCGGCCACCGCGACGCTGCGTTCGGCGCCCCGGGTGGCGGGCACCGCGTGGGCGGTGGACTACCGGACCAACCGGGTGCTGGTGAGCGCGGACAGCACGGTGTCCAGGGGCGACTGGTCCCGGATGAGCCATGTGGCCGCGGGGATCGGCGACTTCGTGCGGATGCAGCGGACGCGTGGCTCCTTCACCACGCGGCTGAACGGCGCCCAGCCGATCCTGTCGACCGGCGGCCGCTGCTCGGCGGGGTTCAACGTGACGAACGGCCGGAGCGACTTCATCCTCACGGCCGGGCACTGCGGTCCGGCCGGGTCCACGTGGTTCGCCGACAACCAGGGCGACCAGCAGCTGGGCCAGACGGTGAGCAGCACCTTTCCCGGCAACGACTTCTCGCTCGTGAAGTACGCCTCCGGCACCGCCGGTGACGGCGCCGGCGTCGTCGCGATCGGCGGCGGCAACGGGGTTCGGATCACCGGGGCCGCCGATGCGACGGTGGGGCAGCGGGTGTTCCGCAGCGGCAGCACCAGCGGTCTGCACGACGGCACGGTGACCGCGCTGAACGCGACCGTCAACTACCCGGAGGGGACGGTCACCGGGCTCATCCAGACCAATGTGTGCGCCGAACCGGGCGACAGCGGGGGCCCGTTGTTCTCCGACGGCATCGCGCTCGGTGTCACCTCGGGCGGCAGCGGCGACTGTACGACGGGCGGTACGACGTTCTTCCAGCCGATCACCAAGGCGTTGACGGCGCTGAACGTCAAGCTGATCGTGTCGGGGCAGAACACCGGCGGCGCGCAGGGCACCGCCTCCTCCCCCGCCCCGTCCGCCGCGGCCACGCAGGCCGCGATCGCCCCGGGCGGCGTGACGCCGGGCTCGGCGGCGCCGGTGGCGGGCGGCCGGAACGAGAGGTTGCTGGCGCGCCTGACGGACACCCGGAACGTCGGTCCCGGGCTGCTGGTCATCGCGGGCAGTCTGATCGCGCTCGTCGCGACCCGGTACATCCGGGCCGAGCAGGATCGCAAGGCCTATCAGCGGTACTACTCGGCGACCTGGGGCTGACGGGACACGAGAAGGGCACCCGTGCGGTCACGGGTGCCCAGGATTTCACGCGTTGCGGTACGGTCGGCGCGAGGCCGGTCAGGCCGCCCGCTTCGACCGCGGGGTCGCGGCGGCCCACTCCAGCACGAGGCGCTGGTACTCCGCGCGCTGCTCGGTGGTCAGTGTCCCGCCCGACCGGCGCCACAGGGCCCTGATCTCCTCGTTGACCTCCGCGGCCGATCGCGCGGAGCGCTCGGTGACGGCTTCAACAGTGGTGGACATGCTGTGAAGCATATGCCGCTCGACGTGAAGACGTCGTGAGTAAGTACCCTCGATACGGACATTTCGGACCGTGTTACTCATCACGTCGATCTGTCAATGCGTACACGGGAGTTCACACTCTCCCCTCACCCAGCACGAGGACCTGGATGGCCAGAACCGCCGCCCCGCGCGCCCAGTCATGGAAGTCGGAGACCTTCGTCTCCAGGTCCACCGGTTCGGCGAGCGGATGCCGGTGGGCGCGGACGGTCTCGTGGACCGTGACCCCGGCCACATCCATCAGTCCGACCCCCTCTCCGGCGAGCAGGATCTTCTGCGGCAGCGCGAAGTTGGCGATCTGCGCGACCAGGACGCCGAGCGCCCGGGCCGCCTCGCCGACGACCCGGGCGGCCATGGGCTCGCCCGCGGCGGCACCGGTGAGGATGTCCTCGTAACCGACGTCACGGCCGGTCGCGGCGCGGATCTGGTACTCGATGCCGGGGATCGTGAGCATGGCCACGGCGCTGCCGCGGGTGCCGTCCGGGGTGAGCGGGCCGTGCGGGTCGACGATCCAGTACCGGCCGGGGGCGCGGCCCTCCTCCGCGAACGGCACGCGCCTGCCACCGAGCACCAGCCCGTAGCCGAGGCCGGCGCCGATGGTCAGCACGGCGAAGCGGTCCAGGCCCCGGCCCGCGCCGAACCAGGTCTCGGCCTCGGTCAGGGCGGCGACGTCGTTCTCGACGACGACCGGCAGCCCGGTGCGGTCGCGGACCAGCGCGGCGAGCGGCACGTCCCGCCAGCCGAGGAACGGCGAGTCCGCCACCACCGCACGCTCGCGCACCAGACCGCCCACGCCGATGCCGAGTCCGGCCGGGTCCGGCCGCCCCCGCGCGAGGCCGGCGGCCAGCCGCGCGACCACGTCGGCGACGGCGTCCGGGTCGTGGCCGGTCAGCGGCCGGTCCAGACGGGCGAGGACCTCGCTGCGCAGGGTGGTGACCACGCCGTACACCCGGTCGGCGGTGATCTTGAAGCCGAGGAAGGAGCAGGAGTCGGCCACGACGCCGAGCGGCCGGGACGGGCGTCCCTGGCGGGCCTGCGCCCCGCCGTCCGCCTCGGCCGTCTCCACCAGCAGCCCCGACTCGATCAGGGGTTTGGTCAGGCGGGTGAGGCTGCCCTGCGAGAGCCCGAGACGCCGGGCCAGCCCGGTGCGGGACAGCGGCCCGTGCACGAGCACCTCGATCGCCACGGAACGCTCCGCCGGGCTCAGCGGAAGCCAGTCGGTCACGACATCCCTTTTCTTTTGACTCAGAAGCAACCAGGTCACCCTACTGCTCCACTATGCGCGTATCAGAAGCTTCCTCCCGCCCCTTGACGATGCAATTATTCTGCACCAAAAGTAATCAGCATGACTTTCTCTCTCGGCATCGTCGGCGCCGGACAGTTCTCCGGTCAGTTCGCCACGCTGTTCCAGGCCCACCCCGGCGTCCGTGACGTGTACGTCACCGATCTGCTGCCCGAGCGGGCCGAGCGGCTCGCCGCCGCGCAGGGGCTCGCCGGCACCTTCCCGTCGTACGAGGCCATGCTGGAGTCGGCGGCGCTCGACGCGGTCGCGATCTTCACCCAGCGCTGGACGCACGGCCCGCTCGTGCTGCAGGGGCTCGGCGCCGGCAAGCACGTGTACTGCGCCGTCCCCATGGCGATCAGCACGGAGGAGATCGGCGCGATCATCGACGCGGTCCGGGCGACCGGGCTGACGTACATGATGGGCGAGACCAGTCACTACCACCCGGCGACCGTGCACGCCCGCGCCCAGCTCGCCCAGGGCGCCTTCGGCCGGCTCTTCTACGCCGAGGGCGACTACGTCCACGACATGGACCTCGGCTTCTACGACGCCTACCGGTACAGCGGCGGCGAGAACTGGCGGGCGACGGCCAGCTATCCGCCGCTGCTCTACCCGACGCACGCGGTGGGCGGCGTGCTCGGGGCCTGGCGGACGCACGCCGTGAGCGTGTCGGCGATCGGGGTGCGGGACGATCGCGGGGACGGCGTTTTCGACCGTTCGGTCAGTCAGTTCGACAACGACGTGTCCAACGCGACCGCTCTGTTCGAAGTGGCGGGCGGTGGATCGTTCCGTACGAACGAGTTCCGGCGGGTCGGCTATCCCTCGCACATCCGCGAGTCCCGGTTCCGGTTCTTCGGCACCGAGGCCAGCATGGAGCAGCTGGCGACGGTGGCGCTGTGGCAGGACAAGAAGGGGGTGCGGGACATCAGTGAACTGCTGGAGCCCAGGCGGACGTTGGCCCCCGACGACCCCTCACTCGCGCACGTCGCACCGGAGTTGCGGGCCGCCTTCACCTCCGGCTCGGCCCCGGTGCACGACCGCTCCCGGCTGCCCAGGGAGTTCGACCACCTCCACAACGGCCACGAGGGCAGCCATCACTTTCTCGTCGACGACTTCGTCACTGCCGTCACCACCCGCGCCCTGCCGGCCGTGAACGCGTGGACGGCCGCCCGCTACACCCTGCCGGGCGTCATCGCGCACGAGTCCGCGCGGCAGGGCGGGGTACGGCTGCGGATCCCCGACTTCGGGGACGCGCCCGAGGCGTGACGGCCCGGGCGACGACGGCCCGGGCGCCGCTCACGCGCGGCCGCTCAGGTGCCCGGCTTGCGGCCGTAGACGAAGACGTCGTCGCCCGTCCTCAGCAGCGACCAGTACGTCTGGGCGTCCTTGGTGGTCATGTTGACGCAGCCGTGCGAACCCGGCTGGTTCCACATGCTCAGGCCCACCGAGTGGAAGGCCTGGCCGCCGTCGAAGAACTGGCTGTACGGCATCGGCACGTTGTAGAGGGTCGAGACGTGGTGGAGGTCGCGCCAGTAGACCTTCTTCAGACCGGTACGGGTGACGTATCCCTTGCGGCCGGTGCGCACGGGCACCGGTCCGTAGACGACCTTCTTGCCGTCCTGGATCCAGCTGAGCTGGAGCGTGAGGTTCACGCACGCGATCCGGCCCTTGTTCACCGGGCACGCGCCGTCCTTGTTCGGGTTCTTCCCCGCGGCCCGCTGCTTGCTCACCACGTCCATCACGCCCCAGGTGACGGGCCCGGCGTAGCCGATGTCGGGCGTGATGCCGTGCGTGTCCTGGAAGGCCTTGATCGCCCTGCAGTCGGCGGCGGACTGCTTGCCGTCGACGGGTCGGCCGAGGAACTTCTCCGCCTGCTTCTGGTACGGCCCCGCCTGCGTGGTGCAGCTGGTGGCCGCGTGGGCCGGCGCGGCGGTGAGGGCGAGCGTGAGCGGCGCCACCAGTCCCGTGACCCCCAGCGCGACGACGCCCCGTCTGCGTGTGTCCCCCATGTCCGTGTCCCCTTCTCCCCTTGTTCTCCCCTGGCCGCCCGGGAGTTGCCCCGGGTGCTTACCACTCGCTTCCCGCGATGTCTGACTCCTAGACCTGTGCGGGGGCGACGGGGTTGTGGTTCCGGCCAGACTGTGACGAAACGGTGAACTTCGTCGCGTTCGTCAGGACGGGCGCTTCACGGCCGCGAGAAAGCCCGTGTTCACGGCCGTCAGACCGCCGTCGACCACCAGCGTCGTCCCCGTGATCCAGGCCGCGTCGCGGGAGGCGAGGAAGGCGACCGCGGCGGCGACGTCCTCGGGCTCGCCGACGCGGCCGAGCGGGTAGAGCGGCCGGACGGCGTCCAGTTCGTCGTCGCGGCCCTCCCACGCCGAGGTGCGGACCGTGCCCGGCACCACGAGGTTCACCCGCACCCCCCGGGCCGCCGCGTGCCCGGCAAGCGTACGGGTCAGCGAGGCGAGGCCGGCCTTGGCGGCGCTGTAGGCGTGGTTGCCGAAGTCCTGGACTCCGTTGACGGAGCCGACGCTGACGATCGCCCCGCGCCCGGAGGCGGCGAGGTGCGGCAGCGCGGCCCGGCAGCACCGGCGCACGCCGGTGAGGGTGATGTCGAGGTCGCGCGCCCAGCCGTCGTCGGAATCGTCCTCGAACAGCGGGGCGTCCGGGGAGCAGTGGGCGGCACAGTTGACCAGCACGTCGAGCGAGCCGAACGCGGCGACGGCCCGGGCGACGGCGGCGTCCACCGACGCGCGGTCCGCGACGTCGCAGGCCAACGCCTCGGCGCCGAGCCCCTGTTGACGCAGGGACGCGGCCGTCCGCTCGGCCTCCGGCAGGTCCCGGTCGGTCAGCAGGACGCGGCCGCCCTCCTCGGCCATGCGCCGGGCGACGGCCGCGCCGATGCCGCGGGCCGCGCCCGTGACGAGTACGCCGTGTCCGGCGAATCGGGTGTGATCGGTCATGGGGCGACCGTACGGCGCCGGAGCCGTCGTTTCACCGGGTACGGCGGGAACAGCCTCTCGGGCGGTTCAGTGGCCCCGTTTGATCCACTCCTCCAGGTGCGGTGCCTCGGCGCCGATCGTGGTGGACTCGCCGTGGCCGGTGAGGACCTTGGTCTGCGGGGGCAGGGTGAGGAGCTTGTCGCGGATGGAGTCGATGATCGTCGGGAAGTGGGACCAGGACCGTCCGGTGGCGCCGGGGCCGCCCCGGAAGAGGGTGTCGCCGGTGAAGACCGTGCCGAGCCCGGGGTCGTAGAGACAGACGGCGCCGGGGGCGTGGCCGGGCGTGTGGAGCACGGTGAGGTCGGCGCCGGCCGCCTCGATGACCTGGCCGTCGACCAGGTGCCGGTCGGGCTCGCGGTGCGGGTGGGTCTGCTTCCACAGCGGCAGGTCGTCGGGGTGCAGCCAGATGACGGCGCCGGTGAGGTCGGCGAGCGCGGGGGCCGCGTCGATGTGGTCGTTGTGCGCGTGGGTGCACACGATCGCGGTGAGGCGGCGGTCGCCGACGGCGCGGGCGATGGCCTCGGCGTCGTGGGCGGCGTCGATGACGATCACCTCGTGGTCGTCGCCGACGATCCACACGTTGTTCTCGACGTCCCAGGTGCCGCCGTCGAGGCTGAACTGCCCGGAGGTGACGAGGCGTTCGATGCGTACGGTCATCAGAACACCACCACCGAACGCAGCACGTCGCCCTGGTGCATCCGGTCGAACGCCTTCTCCACCTCGTCGAGTCGGATGGTCTCGGTGACGAACGCGTCGAGCGGGAGGCGGCCCTGCAGATGCAGGTCGATGAGCATGGGGAAGTCCCGGGAGGGCAGGCAGTCGCCGTACCAGCTGGACTTCAGGGCGCCGCCGCGGCCGAAGACGTCCAGCAGGGGCAGTTCGAGCTTCATCTCGGGGGTGGGGACGCCGACGAGGACGACGGTGCCGGCGAGGTCGCGGGCGTAGAAGGCCTGCTGGTACGTCTCCGGGCGGCCGACGGCCTCGATGACGACGTCGGCGCCGAAGCCGCCGGTCAGCTCGCGGACCGCCTCGACGGGGTCGGTCTTCTTGGAGTTGACGGTGTGGGTGGCGCCCAGGGTGCGGGCCTTGGCCAGCTTGCGGTCGTCGATGTCCACGGCGATGATCTTCGCCGCGCCGGCGAGGTTCGCGCCCGCGATCGCCGCGTCGCCGACGCCGCCGCAGCCGATGACGGCCACCGAGTCGCCGCGTCCGACGTCGCCGGTGTTGAGGGCGGCGCCGAGACCGGCCATGACCCCGCAGCCGAGCAGTCCGGCGACCGCCGGGGAGACGGCCGGGTCGACCTTGGTGCACTGGCCGGCGGCGACGAGGGTCTTCTCGGCGAACGCGCCGATCCCGAGAGCCGGGGACAGTTCGGTACCGTCAGTGAGGGTCATCTTCTGCTTCGCGTTGTGGGTGTTGAAGCAGTACCAGGGCCGGCCGCGCAGACAGGCCCGGCAGTTCCCGCACACCGCACGCCAGTTCAGGACGACGAAGTCGCCGGGCGCCACGTCCGTGACACCTGCGCCGACCGACTCCACCACGCCCGCGGCCTCGTGGCCGAGGAGGAAGGGGAAGTCGTCCGAGATGCCGCCCTGCTTGTAGTGCAGGTCGGTGTGGCAGACACCGCAGGCCTGGACGCGTACGACGGCCTCGCCGGGTCCCGGGTCCGGCACCACGATCGTCTCGACCCGTACGGGCTCGTCCTTCCCCGGTGCGATCACGCCGCGGACTTCCTGCGCCATTGCCTGGCCCCTTCCATCGATTGCCTTCGCTGCCGACCCTACGCGTGAACGATCGGTAGCGGCGCGGGCCACGGCGGTGATCGCGGATCACTCGCCTGACCGGATTTCTTCGCGAACATTCCGCACTTCCCGGGAAGTGACCGGAAAAGGTCATTCCATGATGACAATTTTTTTGCAGGGTGCGGGAATCTGCCTGGTGTCTGCACCCGGTCCGGTCGTGCCTCAATGGGGGCATGCCCCTTGACGGCTGCACGGGACGTACCGCCTTCCTGTTCTCGGCCGGTGCCTCGCCACGGCCCGGAGCCGGCGCCGAACTCCGGGAGAAGTTCCCGGTGTTCGCCGAGACACTGGACGACATCTGCGCGCGCCTCGACCCGTATCTCGAACTCCCGCTGACCTGCGTGATGTTCGCGGCCGACGGCACCCGGACGGCGGCCCTGCTGGACCGGGTGACGTACGCCGGTCCTGCGCTGTTCGCGCTCCAGGCGGCGCAGTGCCGGCTGGTGCACAGCTGGGGCCTCCGGCCTGACGTGGTCTACGGCCAGGCGGCCGGACGGATGGCCGCCGCGTACGCCGCCGGCGTCTTCTCCCTGGCGGAGGCCTGTCACGCGGTCGGCAGCCTGGCCCGTCTCCTCGGCGCCCTGCCGCCCGGCCCGGATCCGGGGCGCTCCGCCCCGGACGGTGTCCTCGACGCCTACGGCCGTACGCTCGCCACCCTGCACCCGCGCGCCCCGCGCCTCCCGCTCGTCTGCGACGTCACCGCCCGCCCGGTGGGCGCGGAGACCGCCGAGCCGGAGTTCTGGGTGCGGCGCACGCCGCACCGGTTCGCGGACACGGCCGGGGTGCTGCATCGCGACGGGGTCCGCGTCTGGCTGGAACTCGGCCCCGCCGATCTCCTCGTCCGCCTGCTGCCCGGCTGTCTGCCGGGCGGCCCGGCGACGGCGTTCGCCCTGTCACGGGACTGGGCGGTGCTGCGGGCGGGGCCGGGGACGGAGTCCGGCGGCGGACAGCCATGAGGGCCGCCCCGGGCAGGGGCGGCCCTCGCATCCCGGGTCCTTCGGGCCCCGGCCGGGGACGGACTCGCCGGCGGATCAGGCCTCGACGGCCGGCAGCACGACCGTCACGCGCCGGCGAGGGCGGTGACCTGGTGCAGCTTGTCCAGCCGGTTGACCCGGTTCAGCGCGCATCTGCTCGGAGACCTTCGGGACCTGGCTCTGGTGCCCGTCCGGGATGTCGCTGACCGCGATCGCGTCCAGCGTGGTCATGGGGTTGAGCAGCGCCTTGTGCGGTGCGCGGGTGGGCGCCGCGTTCGCCATCGGGACGGCGAGGCCCGCGATACCGGCAGCGAGGCCGAGGACGGCGACGACACGTCGAGAGGAGCGCATGCCCTCAGGGGCGGCCCCGGGCCCCGGCCGGACACGGGTGGCGGGCCGCGCTCACCTGTGGGGCGGCGGGGCCCGGCTGCGCTTGCCGTGCCCGGCGGGCCGGAGGAGCCTCGAAGAGTGGAGCCCGTGCGGCCCGGTCCGCGCCGGGCCGCGGGCGTCCGAAGGAGGTCACCATGGGGACCGTGACAGGTTCCGGCTTCGACACCGAGACACTGCGCCGGGCCGTGGAAGGGAACACCGGCAACTCCCTGCTCGCGCTGTACGCCGACGAGGCGGAGATCCGTATCGTCGACCACGACCACCAGCCCAGCCACCCCACCGTCCTGCACGGCCGGGCCCAGATCGCCGAGTTGCTGGACGACGTCTACAGCCGTGACATGACGCACAAGCTGGGCCAGTGCGTCGTACAGGGCGATCACGTCGCCTTCAGCGAGGTCTGCCAGTACGGGGACGGCACCAAGGTCCTGGCCGAGTCGATGCTCACGCTGCGCGACGGAAAGATCACCAGCCAGCTCATCATCCAGGCCTGGGACGAGTAGGCGACCTCGGGCATGGCGGGCGCCGGAAGGAGAAGTGCGAGGGTCCAGGTCACCTCCCGGCTGACCTGGACCTTCTCTGCCCGCGCGAGCCTGGGAGGGCTGCGGCTGCGGTCGGTGCGGGCGCTGCGGTCGGTGCTCGGAGAGGCACGGTCCCGGCCCGCGGCGCGCGCCCGGCGCTCCCGGCGCCGCTGAGCCGCGCGGACCACCCGCCTCCCGCCACGTGGCACTGCCCGGCGCCGGCAGGTCCCGGGTACGCTGCTGGAGCAGACGGTCAGGTCCGCGACCACTTCTGGTTGCCCTGCCCGTTGCAGGTCCACAGGACCAGTGAAGTGCCGTTACCGGTGGCCGCGTTGTAGGCGTCCAGACACAGTCCCGCGTGGACGTTGGTGATCGTGCCGTCGGTGTTCAGGGTCCACTTCTGGTTGTCCTGGCCGTTGCAGTCCCAGATCACGGCCTTGGTGCCGTCGGTGGTGCCGAGGTCGTAGGCGTCGAGACACTTGTCGCCGTAGACGACCAGTTCCTTGCGGGCGGTGTACGTCCAGGCCTGGTTGCCGCCGCCGTTGCAGTCCCACAGCTCGGCCTGGGTGCCGTTGGTGATCGTGTTGTCGTGGACGTCGGCGCAGCGGCCGGACTGCTTGCCGGTCAGGAGTGTGCCGTTGGTGCCCGGCACGGGCCGGACGGTGAGGGTGCCGAGGGCCGGAGCGCCGGTCAGCGCAAGGGAGTTGGCGGCTCCCCCGGTGAGGTTCGCCTGGACCGAGACGGTGCCCGGGGACGAACCGGTCGGCGGGAAGGAGACCGTGGTGGCCGTCTGTCCATTGACCCTCAGGGTGCCGGTGACGGGTGTGGAGCCGGTGTTGGTGTAGGCGATGTCGGCCACGGCCAGGCCGGTGCTCGCGGCGCTCACGCCGGTGTAGGTGCCGGCGGCGGTCGCGCTGTAGTCGCTGCTCGCCGCCTCGGTGCCGCTCACCTTGAGCATGACCGAGCCGCCCGCCAGGACGGGGGCGGTGTAACTCGTCGCGTACGAGCCGAGGGTGGCGCGCGCCCACAGGTCGCGCACCGTCGCCGAGGCATCGGTGAGGCCGACGTCGGACCAGCGGACGGTGATGTTCTGCGCGGCGGAGGTGCGGTTCAGCAGCACGACGGCCCGGTCGCCGGTGCCGGACAGGACCCTGCCGTAGACCTGGAGTCCGGTGGTGTCCTCGGCGACCTTGACGCCCTGGAGGCCGCGCGGGTCCTGGTCGACGGCGACGACCTCGGGATTCTTGAGGATCCCGGCGGTCTCGCTCGTCATCGTCGTCAGGTCGTTGCCGGCCAGCAGCGGGGCGCCGGAGATGGCCCACAAGGCCATGTGGGTGCGGTTCTGCGCGGCGGTGAGGCCGGGCATGCCGGTCATCAGCATGTCGGGGTCGTTGTAGTAGCCGGTGTGCTGGGCGGCCGGGTGCTGGGCCTGGTCGAAGTTGGACAGCATGTTCGCCGGGGAGGGCGTGTCGCCGTAGTAGACGATGTCCGTGCTGGTGCGCCACATCGTGGCGAGGCCCGGTGCCCAGTTCCAGGGGTTCTGCCTGCCCCAGTTGCACACGGACAGGGTGAGCGGGCGGCCGGTGGCCGCGCTCGCCGTGGTGACGGCGGAGCTGATCGACGTGTACGCCGTCTTCGCGTCCAGGCCCTCGGCGTCGCCGCCGCACCAGTCGACCTTGACGAAGTCGAAGCCCCACTTCGAGAACTGGAGCATGTCCTGGTCGTAGTGGCCCTCGCTGCCGGTGTTCGGGGCGGCGGGGCGGCCGGTCGGGTAGTAGTAGCCGCAGCCGTTCTTGCCGGCGTCGGTGTAGATGCCGGCCTTCAGACCCTTGCTGTGGATGTAGTCGGCGACGGCACGCATGCCGCCGGGCCACTCGCCGGTGTCGACGGTGATGTCGCCGGCGCTGTCGCGGGTGCCCTGCCACCAGCCCTCGTCGATGTTGATGTACCGGTAGCCGGCGGCGGGCAGGCCGGCCGCGACGAACGCGTCGACCTGCTGTTTGACGACGTTGTGGTCGATCTTCGCGGCGAAGCTGTTCCAGGACGCCCAGCCCATGGGCGCTGCGGGCACCGCGATCTGCCGGACCGTCGCCGCCCGGGCGGGGCCGGGCTGGGCGAAGAGGAGGGCGGCGGCCGCGGTCAGCACCAGGACGAGCGCGCGGACGGCGCCGGCTCCGCGACAGCGCAGCAGGCCTTCGGCGGTCGGACGGGGTGGGGGATACATCAGCGCCTCCGCGTGCGGAACGGAATCCACGCTGATCGGTACGCCGGCCCGCGTTCAGGTCGACACGATCAGCGGTCGATATGCCGAACATGGATCGATAATCCGAACATGTCGCGCGCCGACCGTAGAACCGCCCGGGGGTGAAGTCAACGGCTGCGACAGGGGTGAACCGGCCGTGCCCGCCGGGCCGTTGGGTCCCGCGCGTGGCGCCGTGCCGCCATACTGGGTCATCGTGCGCATTGCGATCATGACGGCCGGATCCCGGGGCGATGTCGCCCCCTACACCGGACTGGGGCACCGCCTCGCCCGCGCCGGGCACGAGGTCACCCTGGTCACCCACGCCCGCTTCGAGCCGTTGCTCTCCGGCTCGGGCGTGCGCTTCCACCCGCTGCCGGTCGACCCCCGGGCGGAACTGGAGTCGCCGCGCGGCCGGGGCCTGCACCGCAGCGCCGGCGAGGTCACGAAGCTGGTGCGCCTCGCGGACATGGCACGCCGGCTCGTCGGGCGGATGACGGAGGACCTCCTCACGGCGGCCAGGGGCAGCGAGGCACTGCTGCTGTCCGCCTCGCTCGCCCCGCTCGGCCACACCATCGCCGAGGGGCTGCGCCTGCCGAGCATGGGCGTGTATCTCCAACCCCTCGCCGGGACACGGGAGTTCGCACCTCCCGTGCTCGGCGGCGGCTCCTGGGGGCCGGTCGTGAACCGGGCGGCCGGGCACGGGGTGTGCCTCGCCACGGAACACATCTTCTCGGGCGCCCTGCCCGGTGTGCGCAGGCGGCTCGGGCTGCCCCCGGTACGCTCCGGTGCCGCGCTGCGGGCCAGGGAACGACGGCTGTGGCCGGTACAGCACGGCTTCAGCCCGCTGGTGGTGCCCCGGCCCCGGGACTGGCGGCCCGGTCTGGCGGTGAGCGGCTACTGGTGGCCGTACGACACCCAGGACCAACTACCCGATCTCGTGAGGGAGTTCCTCGACGCCGGTCCGGCGCCGGTCTTCGTCGGGCTGGGCAGCGCCACGGTGCCGGACGCCGCACGACTCAGCGCCCAGGTGGTGGCGGCGCTGCGGCGGGCCGGGCTGCGCGGGGTGATCCAACGCGGCTGGGCCGGGCTCGCGGCCGACGGCGACGACATGCTGGCCATCGACGACGTGCCGCACGCGCTGCTCTTCCCTCGCATGGCCGCCGTGGTCCACCACGCGGGTGCGGGTACGACCGCGGCGGGCCTGCGCGCCGGGGTGCCCGCCGTGCCGGTGCCGGTCCAGTTCGACGCCGGATTCTGGTCCGCCCGGCTGGTCGCCCTGGGCGTCGCCCCGGCCGCCGTACCGCTGCGCCGCCTCACCGTGGACACCCTCTCCTCGGCCCTGCTGCGGGCCACCCGCGAGCCGGGGTACGCGCAACGGGCGCGCTCCCTGGCCGCCCGCATCCGCGCCGAGGACGGGGCGGCCCCGGTCCTGGCCGCACTGGAACGGCTGGGCGGCGGCTGACGCGCCCGGCGGGGGGGCGCCCGCACGGGGGTGCCGGGGGGCCTTCCGCCGGAGAACAGGGGCCGAGGGCCGGCACGCGGGTCCGACCGGAATGCGACCGGGAGAGGCGGCCGGGAGACGCGGGGAAGGGCGGCCGAGAGCGGACGGCCCGTATTCGTCGACGCCGCCCGAAGGGGTCCCGCCGCGGCCCGGCTCGGCGGCGCCCGGGTCAGCCGTTCGTCAGGACCATGCGGAAGCGGGCCTTGCCGGCCATCATCTTCTGGAAGGCGCCGTCGACGTCGTCCAGCGGGACCGTCTCGGTCATCGGGCGGATGCCGTGCAGGGCGCTGAACTCCATGGTGTCCTGCACGTCCTGCGAGGTGCCGGACGGGTGTCCGCGCACGACCCGGCCGCCCATGATCAGCTGGAGCGGGGTGATGCCCATGGCCCCCGGGTCCGCACCGATCACCACCAACTCACCGCGCGGTGCGAGGCCGTCCACGGTGGCCGTGATGGCCTCGGAGTCCCCGGCGGTGGCCAGCACCGCCTTCGCCCCGCCCAGGGACTGGAGAGCCTCGGCGACCGGGGTGTCCGCGGTGCTGTCGACGTAGTGGTGGGCGCCCAGCCGCTTGGCGAAGTCGGCCTTCTCGGCGCCGCGGGCGATCGCCACGGTCTCGAAGCCCATCGCCGCCGCGTACTGCACCCCGAGGTGGCCGAGGCCGCCGAGACCGAGCACCGCGACCAGGTCCCCGGGGTGGGCGCAGCTGTGCCGCAGGCCGTTGTACGTGGTCACGCCCGCGCAGGCCATGGGGCCCGCGTCGCTCGCCGCCAGCGCGTCCGGGATCCGGGCCAGCGCGTCGACGGGCGCGATCATCTTCTCCGCGAAGCCGCCGTCGTAGGCCCAGCCGGGCACCTTGAGGTTCGCGCACACGATGAAGTCGCCCCGCCGGCAGGACGTGCAGTGGCCGCAGCTGCCGCCGAACCAGCCGACCGCCACCCGGTCGCCTACCTGCCAGCCCCAGTCCTGCGTGCCCTCACCGAGCGCCTCGACGTGGCCGGCGATCTCGTGCCCGGGGACCTCCGGGAAGGTGATGCCCGGTACCGCGGCGTGCACGAACATGGCGTCGCTGTGGCAGATGCCGCACGCCTCGACGGCGATCCGCACCTGGCCCGCGCCGGGCTCCGGCACCTCACGCTCGGCCAGCGCGAACGCGCCGCCCGCGCTCGTCACCTGCGCGACTCGATACGTGCCCATCACGCTCCCTCTCTCCCTCTGGCTGTGCCACCCGGCGCACGGGTACCGCACGGGTACGACGCCCCCGCACCAGCAGACCAGCTCCGGGCCGATCCCGCGCGCCGAGCGCCACGAACCCGCGTTGACCTGCACCGACAGACGAACAGCGGGCCGGGCGTCAGGGCCGGGGTCGCCAGTCCTGCGGCCGGAGCATCCCCAGCAGCAGCCGCACCAGCTCGTCCACCAGGTCGTCCAGCGTCGCGTCCACCCAGCCGGCGCTCCAGTCGTGCAGCAGACCGTTGACGCTGCCGATGAAGGCCGTCGCCGCCAGCCGGTAGTCCCGGGGCGCCGCCTCGCCGCGTACGACGGCCGCGTCCGCCTCGGCGCGGATGAGGTCGACCCAGCGGGCCCGGCGGGCCAGCCGCTGCTCCTCCAGCCGGGGGCTGACGCCGACGATCTCCACGAAGGCGATGCGGATTCGGCGCGGATCGCAGGTCACGTCGCGGGCGTAGGCGCGGAAGAGCACCGTGGCCCGCGCGGCCAGCGGCAGCCCCTCCGCCGCGGCGAGGGCGTCCAGCACCGCCTGCTCGGCCCAGCCGTTGACCTCCAGGTGCAGCGCGGCGAGGACGTCCTCCAGGGTGCGGAACTCCTCGTAGAACTGACGCGTCGACAGTCCGGCGGCCTGGCTGAGCGCGGCGACCGTCGTGCCCCGGTAGCCGGGCGGTCCCCCGAACAGTTCCAGGGCCGCCTCCAGGAAACGCCGACGGCGTTCGGCCTGCCGGTCCTCGGCGGACCGGCCGCCGTAGCGGCCCGTCGGCGCCCTGAGCCTTCCCGTCACCTGTCCCCCTCCGTCGCCGCGCCGTGGCCCACCCTCGCGCGTCCTCGCCACGCCGGCTCCCAATCCTGTCGTGCACACCTCTTGTCGAGTAACCCACCCCGTCCTTACTTTTCAGTAAGTTCACTGTGAAAGCACGCGTGTTCAGACTTCTCCCCCGAGGAAAGAGAGCAGTCATGCCTGCCTCCAGAACCAGGCACCTGTGCTCCGTGGCCGCCGCCCTCGCCCTGACCGTCGCCGGTCCGGCGACCGCCGCCTCCGCCGCCACGGCCGGCTCCGACGGTCTGCGCGAGGTGATGTTCGTCGGCAACAACTGGGACGGCACCGCCGATGTCATCAGGTCCACCGGCGACTTCGCGAAGATCGGCCGGATCGACGTCGTCCCGGACAAGGCGGAGCGGCTGGCCGAGATCAACGCCGACCCGATCAAGTGGATCTACTACACGTCCATCCGCAACGAGGTGGGCCAGGGGCACGACCAGTACGTGGACGACATGTACTCGACGCCCGACGGCAGGTCCGTGGTCGTCTCCCGGCCGAGCTTCGCCGACGTGGTCTCCATCGACCTGGCCACCGGCAAAGTCAACTGGCGCTTCCCGGTGGCCGGTTACCGCGCCGACCACATGGCCCTCTCCCCCGACGGCACCCGGGTCGCCGTCTCGGCGTCCACCGCGAACAAGGTGCAGGTGCTGGACATCGACACCGGTAAGGAACTCGGCGAGTTCGCCACCGGGGACAAGCCCCACGAGAACTTCTTCACCGACGGCGGAAAGTACATCTGGAACATGTCCATCGGCGAGGTCACCACCTCCCTGGACGACCCGGGCTGGGACTGGACCAAGGGCGACCGGCACATCACGATCGTCGACGCGACGACGTTCAAGCAGGTCAGGACCATCGACATGCGGCAACGGCTGGACGCGATCGGGCTGAAGGACTTCTCCAGCGCCATCCGGCCCGCCGCCTTCACACCCGACTGGTCGAAGCTGTACTTCCAGGTGTCGTTCTTCAACGGCTTCCTGGAGTACGACGTGGCCGCGGACAGGATCACCCGGGTGAAGACGCTGCCCGCGAACCCGGCGACGAACCCGGACCGCACCACCTGGCTGCTGGACTCGCGCCACCACGGCATCTCCATGAACCCCGAGGGCACCAAGCTGTGTGTCGCCGGGACCATGGACAACTACGCGACCGTGGTCGACCGGGCCTCCTTCGACGTCGGCCCGCACATCACCGCCTCGACGCCGTACTGGGCGACGGTGAGCGGCGACGGCAAGGACTGCATCATCTCCGAGGCGGGCGCCGACCAGGTCACGGCCATCGACTTCGCCACCGGCCAGAAGGTGCTGTCCGTACCGGTCGGCGACCATCCGCAGCGCGTCCGGCTGGGGCATGTCCAGGCCGACTGGACGGGCCCGACGGGGAGTTGAGCGCCGGCGGCCTCCGGGGGGACCCCACTCCCCCCGGGGCCGCACGGCTCCGTCTCCGGGCTCCCGGACGTGTCAGAAGTGCGCCGCCGCCCAGGCGGCCAGCTCGGACCGGGCCGCGCTCAGCAGGTCCGCAGACGGGGCCGTGGCCCCGTCGGTGACCAGCGCGTAGTGCAGGACGCCCGAGTCGGTGTCGCTGAGCAGCAGGCGGCGGCTGCCGGTGCCGCCCGGTTCGGGGGCGACGGCGACCGGCGTGCCGGCACCGGTGTAGGCGGGCGGGGCACAGACCGTGCCGAGGTCGGAGACGACGGTGGTCGATGCGGTCGGGAAGGAGGCCGGCAGGTGCAGTTCGGTGGGCGCGGTGCCGTCCCCGGAGCGCCACACCAGCAGCCCGTACCGGCCGGTGCCCACCAGCCGCGCCACGTGCGGCAGGCTGCTCGGCACCGGGTTCCAGGTGAGGGTGGTGGAGCCGTCGCGGGAGCGGTCCTCGTAGGTGAAGGCCAGGGCCGTACCGGCCGTGGCGCTCGGGTAGAGGCGGTCGAGCAGCCGGGCGTCCTGGCGGAGGGTGACGTCGCCGGAGCCGTCCAGGTCGACGGCGGAGAGGTCCTCGCCGTTCCAGGCGTCGCCCGAGGTCTGCGCCTTGTCGGGGTTGCCGTTCATCAGCTCGTGGTGCCGGCCGCTGTAGATGTCCCACTGCCACTGGGTGCCGGACAGGACCGGGCCCGAGGCGGCGGGGTCGGACCACCAACTCGCGCCCGGCAGGCGGGAGTCGAGGGCCTGGTACATCGCCTTCAGGACGGTGGGTGCCTTGTCGGACACGGCGCCGGACAGGGGGTGCCCGAACTCGCTGACCACGGCCGCGGTGGACGCGGAGGCGGCGCGGTCGCGGACTGCGGCGAAGTCGGAGGCGTACTGGCCGTCGGCCGCCTTGCCCCACATCAGGATCCCGGAGATGGCCTTCTGGTCGTAGAAGTGCGTGTTGAAGACGTAGCCCGGACCGAGGGTGCCCGCGTCCAGCAGGCCGCCCTCCTGCTTCTGGGTGGAGATGTTGGCGTTCCAGAAGAGGTTGGGTTCCACGAAGGCGGGCTTGTCCTGCCAGCCGGCGGCGTCCATGGCGGCGCGGAACCGCACGTAGAACGGCCACAGCAGATCGCGTTCCCAGGTGCGGGAGGTCTGCCCGGAGTCGTAGCCGCCGGCGTAGGGCTCGTTGTACGGGTCGAAGCCTGCGACGGCGGTGAACTCCGCGTCCGTCAGGTGCTGCCGGAGGTAGGTCATGGTCGTCCGCGCGGTGGCAAGGAAGGCGTCCTGGAGACCGTAGGCGTCGTGCCAGAAGTCGTACTGGGCCTTCTGCACGGCCGCGTTCTGGGTGATGTTCTGACCCCAGAAGAGGCAGACGCCGCAGGACTCGGCGGGGTAACTCCCGGCGTCCACCGCCCACTTGGGGGCGCCGTCGCCCGTGTACCAGCTGCCCGTGCTGAACAGATGGCGGGAGTAGAGGTCCTGGTGGAAGTCGGGGAAGACGCGGATGCCCTCGTCCAGGAAGGCGCGCATCTGGTCGGTGACGGCGGCCAGATAGGCGGTGTCGGCCTGGCCGCGTACGGGTTCGGCGTGGGCCCAGGAGAGCAGGAAGCGGACCGTGTTGCCACCGCCGAGGGCGCGCAGCGCGGTCGCGGACGTGCGGGCGTCGGCGACGGAGGCGAACGGCAGGCCGCTGTTCTCCTCCAGTTTGGTCTCGCCGGAGACGTTGTAGCCGCGCAGGACGATCTCGCGCCCCTGGCCGTCGGTGAACCGGCCGTTGTGCACAGTGAGCGCGGAACCGTCGAACCAGAGGGAGTCGGAGGGGAGAGCCGAGGTGGCGGCGGTGGCGGGCGGGGCACCCGCCACCGTCAGGAATCCGCTGAGGACGACCAGGACAACGAGCAGACGTGCCCGGATGTTCGGCATGTCCACCACAGTCCGGCCCGCCGAAAGCCGCGTCAATACCATCTGACTCACAAGTAAGTTGACTCTCAGTCAGTCAGATGGGTCAGGCGGTCCGACGGGTCAGGTTCAGCAGGTACTCCTTCCGGTTGAGCGGCCTGCGGTCGGTGCGCGGCCGCCCGGGGACGGCGCCACGGCCGATCGGCGCGCAGTGGTCGAACGCCGTCTCCAGCTCGCCCCTTCAGGGCGCCGCCGTAGCCGCAGTGGGTCACGGTCACCGTGCAGTCGGGCACCTTCCAGCCGCGCAGCCCCTGCCCGAGGGTGTCCGCGGACGGCGTCCTCGACGGCCTGGAAGAAGGCGTACGGCATCGAGCCCGGCTCCACCTCCAGCCGGAGCGCGACGCGCAGGCCGACCGTGGCGAGGAACGGGTGGGGTCCTTCCCGATGTGCTCGACGGCGCGCCCGGTGCCGGCGGGCCGTTCGACGCACCGGGTCCTCGCCCCACGGAAGGTGACGTCCAGGCCGAAGTCCTCGGCGAGGGCGGCCTGGACGGCCTCCTTCTGCACCTCACCGCAGCGGGACACGGAGGTCTCCTGGCGCAGTTCGTCGTGGCGGACGCCGATGAACGCCGCAGCACTCGCCGTATACCGGGCGCGGCCGTAATGTGATATACGGCCATGATTCGACGCTTTCTCCCTTGTCGGCATGGTCGGGGCGGGGAGAGGAGTGGAGCGTGCGTGAGGTTCTGCCGGCGTTGGCGCGCTGGCACGCGGCCGGGGTCCCGTTCGGGCTGGCCACGGTCGTCGCCGTCAGCCGCAGCGCTCCGCGCGGTCCCGGTGCCGCCATGGCGGTGGGCCCGGACGACGAGGTGGTGGGAAGCGTGTCCGGGGGCTGTGTGGAGGGGGCCGTGTTCGAGCTGGCGCAGGAGGTCGTGGCGAGCGGCGAGGCGCGGCTGGAGACGTTCGGGTACAGCGACGCGGACGCCTTCGCGGTCGGCCTCACCTGCGGCGGCGAGATCACCCTGCTGGTACGGCCGGTGACCCCCGAGTCGGACCCGGCGTTCGGGACGGTCGCCGCGTCGGTCGCGGCGGGCGAGCCGGTGACGGTGGCCACGGTGGTGGACGGGCCCGCGCCACGCGGCGCCACACTCGCCGTCTGGCCGGGCCGGGCCGACGGCACGCTCGGCGCGCCCGGCCTCGATGTCGCCGTCACCGCCGACGCACGCGGCGAACTCGCGCTCGGCGCCTCGGTGCTGCGGCACTACGGGCCGCACGGCGAGCGCCGCGAGGACGACGTGACGGTGTTCCTCCAGTCGTTCGCGCCGCCGCCGCGCATGCTGGTCTTCGGCGCGATCGACTACGCGGCCGCGGTGGCCCGCGTCGGCGACTTCCTCGGCTACCGGGTGACCGTCTGCGACGCCCGCCCGGTCTTCGCCACGCCGAAGCGGTTCCCGGCCGCGGTCGAGGTCGTGGTCGACTGGCCGCACCGCTACCTCGCGGGCACGCGGACCGACGACCGCACGGTGATCTGTGTCCTCACCCACGACCCGAAGTTCGACGTCCCCCTGCTGGAGGAGGCCCTGCGGCGTCCGGCCGCCTACGTCGGCGCGATGGGCAGCCGCAAGACCCACCACGAGCGGCGCGCACGGCTCGCCGAGGCCGGTCTGTGCGAGGCCGAGCTGTCCCGGCTGCGCTCACCGCTCGGGCTCGATCTCGGGGCCCGTACGCCCGAGGAGGTCGCGGTGTCCGTCGCCGCCGAGATCGTCGCCCTGCGCTGGGGCGGCTCCGGCGCACCTCTGACCACGACCGCCGGGGCCATCCATCCGCCGGCCGCGTGAAGGGCCCGCCGTGTTCCTGAGGAGCAGGTCACAGGGCACGTCCGTGGAACAGGCCGAGGGGCCGCGCCACGCGTTCACCGTCCCCGTCCCGGCCGACCTGACGGAGCCCTGCCGCCTTGTCCGGTTCGGGCGGACCCCGTGGTGGACGGAGCAAGCGCTCCGGTCGCGGCGGTGCCGCCGGCGTACGCGGTGGCGCGGTCGGCCCGCCGCGGTCGGCGGATCCGCGCCCGTCGGCTCCGGTGGCCGCTACGCGGTGTCGCCCGCCACGCGTGCGTGCAGGTGCTGGTCGTGCCAGCCGTCGGCGTGCAGGAGGGCGCTGCGCTGGGTGCCCTCGTAGGTGTAGCCGGCCTTCTCGGCGACCCGGCAGGACGCCGGGTTGGCGACGGAGTGGCACAGGCGCAGGCGGTGCAGGCCCAGGTCGTCGAGGGCCCACCGGCTGAGCCTGCGCGTGGCCTCGACGGCGATACCGCCGCCGCGCGCCGCGGGCAGGAGCCAGTAGACGATCTCGGCGCTGCCGGCGTGCAGATCGATGTCGCCCCACGCGCACAGTCCGACGGCGGGGCCGTCCGGCCCGGCGACGGCCCACACCGCGGAGGTCTCGGCCCGCCAGCGCGCGTGCATGCGCTCGATCCTGGCGTGCGCCTCTGCACGGCTGCCGACGGCGAACCGGTTCCACCGGCGTATCGCGGGGTCCTCGGCAGCGGTCAGCAGTGTGTCGGCGTCGTCGAGGTGCCAGGGCCGCAGTTGGAGTCCGCCGGGCAGGGCGAGCACGGGCTGCTCGCTCCCGGCCATGCGACCCGCCGGGACGACGTCGCCCGGGATGCCGTTGTCGGAGGTCATCCGGGCATCCTGGCACAGGGCCACTACCGGTGCGGCAGCCGGTGCAGGATCACGTCGGTGAGGGCGCCGTCGGCGAGCGTCGCGGTCAGGTAGGTGCAGTGCGGCCGGCGGCGGCGGTCGGTCGGGGAGCCCGGGTTGAGCAGGCGCAGGCCGGTCGGGGCGGTGGTGTCCCAGGGGATGTGGCTGTGGCCGAAGACCAGCACGTCGAGGTCGGGGAAGCGGGCGGCGCAGCGGGCCTCGCGGCCCTGGGCGGGGCCGGTCTCGTGCACGACGCCGAAGCGCAGGCCGTCCAGTTCGGCGTAGGCCACCTCGGGGAGCCGGGCCCGCAGCTCAGGGCCGTCGTTGTTGCCGTGGACCCCGATCAGGCGGCGGCTGCGGCGCTCCAGCAGGTCGAGGGTGGCGGTGTCGACCCAGTCGCCGGCGTGGAACACCACGTCCGCGCGCGGGAGTTCGGCCAGCAGTTGCCCGGGGAGCTGCTTGGCGCGCCGGGGCAGGTGGGTGTCGGACATGATCAGCAGACGCACGCGCCCAACCTGGCCGAGCCACGGCCGGCGGGGCCCGCTAATTGTTCAGGTGGAACTGAACAGTCCGAGCTGGACAGTTTCGGCTGTCGGTCCTACGCTGGCGGGCATGGCTGACACCTCCGACTCCGCCACCCGGGCCGCCCGCGATCTGCGTGTGGTCTTCAGCCGGTTGCGGCGCCGGCTCCGCGAGGTCGCGCAGGACACCGACCTCAGTCCGTCCCAGGAGTCGGCGCTCACCCTGGTCGGCAAGCATGGCGCCGCCACGGCCAGCGCGCTCGCCGCCACCGAGGGCGTACGCCCGCAGTCGATGGCGACGACCCTGGCCGCACTGGAGCAGCAGGGGCTGATCCGGCGTGCCCCCGACCCGGCCGACGGCCGCCGTCAGCTGGTCACGCTGACCGAGGCCGGCCGGGCCCGCGTGGAGGACAACCGGCAGGCGCGCAGCGAGTGGCTGGCCCGCGCCTTCCAGGAGCGGTACACCGAGGAGGAGCGGCAGGCCGTCCTCAGGGTGCTGGAGCTGATGGACCGGCTGTCGGAGCCGTGACGCGGCCGTAACGGCGAGGCCCACCGGGCACCCGGCCACCGGGAGCGGGGCGCCCGCCCCTCCCCGCCGGATCCGACCGCCGGCCCGTCGCGCCGATGGTCCTCGGCTCGGCCCTGGACCCGGTCGATTCCCCGATGACCGCCGTGGCGCCGGTGCCGATCGGGCCAGCCCCCTACCGGGCCGAACGGCGGCCCGGTCCTGTTCGTGCTCGCCGGCTCCCTCCTGCCGCCGGCGACGACCCTGGCCGGCCGTTCCCTCGGCCGGCTCACACCTTCCCCTACCGCACCACTCGGAAAGGCCCGACCCACCATGTCGCTCACCACGCTCGACCCCCGTACCGCCGTCGTCGCGATCGACCTCCAGAACGGCATCGCCGCCATGCCCACCCAGCCGTACGCCGGCCCCGAGGTCGTGGCGCGCACGGCGGAACTCGCCGACGCCTTCCGCGCCCGGAACCTGCCGGTGGTCCTGGTCCGCGTGTCCTTCTCGGCCGACGGCGGGGACGTCGTGCCCGGCCGTACCGAGCGCCAGGCCCGCGGCCTCGCCTTCCCCGAGGGCTGGGACCTGATCGTCGACGAACTGTCCGGCCACGCCGGCGACATCCACGTCACGAAGCACAACTGGAGCGCCTTCCACGGCACCGACCTGGACGTCCAGCTGCGCCGGCGCGGCATCACGCAGATCGTGCTGACCGGCATCGCCACCAGCATCGGCGTGGAGTCCACCGCCCGTGACGCCTACGCGCACGGCTACCACGTCACCCTCGCCACCGACGCGATGGCCGACGCCGACGCCGAGGCGCACGCGAACAGCGTGGAGCGGATCTTCCCGCGGCTCGGCGAGAGCGGCACCACCGCCGAGGTCCTGGAACTGCTGGCCAAGACCCACGCCTGAGCACCGCCCGAGCGCCCCGGCCGCCACGGCCCGGACATCGCCCACGGTTTGCCGGGCGGTGTCCAGGCGTGGCGCGGGCTGGGCGTTCGGGCACCGGGAGTAGCGTCGCCCGGGATGACCGAACTACCACAGATGTCCGATGCCCGTGAGGCCGTCGAACGGTACACGGCCCCCGCCCCGCGGCCCGGCCGGACCCTGCTGCGCTGGGCGGGCACGACCGACCACAAGGTGATCGGCCGGTTTTACATGGTCACGGCGTTCTGCTTCTTCCTGTTCGCCGGGCTGCTCGCGCTCGGCATGCGGGCCGAACTCGCCCGGCCGGGGCTCCAGTTCCTGAACGAGCACGGCTACGGCGAGTTCTTCACCATCCACGGCACGATCATGATGCTGCTGTTCGCGACGCCCATGTTCGCCGGGTTCGCCAACGCGGTGATGCCGCTGCAGATCGGCGCGCCGGACCTGGCACTGCCGCGGCTGAACGCGATGTCGTACTGGATGTACCTGTTCGGGGCGCTGATGGTGGTGTCCGGCTTTCTGGTGCCGGGCGGGGCCGCCGCGTTCGGCTGGTTCGCGTACGCGCCGCTGAACAGCGCCTACTTCTCGCCCGGCGCCGGCGGCGACCTGTGGGCGATGGGGCTGGTGGTCACCGGTGTGTCGACGACGCTGACCGCGGTCAACTTCATCACCACGATCCTGTGCCTGCGCGCTCCGGGCATGACCATGTTCCGGATGCCGATGTTCACCTGGAACGTGCTCTTCACCTCGATCCTGGTGCTGCCCGCCTTCCCGGTGTTCGCGGCGGCGCTGCTCGCGCTGGAGGCGGACCGGAAGTTCGGGGCGCACGTCTTCGACGCGGCGAACGGCGGCGCGATCCTGTGGCAGCACCTGTTCTGGTTCTTCGGGCATCCGGAGGTCTACATCGTGGCGCTGCCGTTCTTCGGGATCGTCTCGGAGATCGTCCCGGTGTTCTCCCGCAAGCCGCAGTTCGGCTATCTGCCGATGATCGGCGCGACCGTCGCGATCACGATGCTGTCGGCGGTGGTGTGGGCGCACCACATGTTCGCCACGGGCGCGGTGCTGCTGCCGTTCTTCTCCCTGATGTCGTTCCTGATCGCGGTGCCCACCGGGATCAAGTTCTTCGCCTGGATCGGGACGATGGTGAACGGCTCGGTGTCGTTCGAGACGCCGATGCTGTGGGCCATGGGCTTCCTGGTGTCGTTCCTGCTCGGCGGGTTGAGCGGGGTGCTGATCGCCTCCCCGCCGCTGGACTTCCACGTGACCGACAGCTACTTCATCGTGGCGCACCTGCACTATGTGCTGTTCGGCACCGTGGTGTTCGCGATGTTCGCCGGGTTCTACTTCTGGTGGCCGAAGTTCACCGGGAAGATGCTGGACGAGCGTCTCGGCAGACTCCATTTCTGGCTGCTGTTCCCGGCGTTCCAGCTGACCTTCCTGGTGCAGCACTGGCTGGGCACGTCGGGCATGCCGCGCCGGTACGCGGACTATCTGCCGGCGGACGGCTTCACGCTGCTCAACACCCTGTCCTCGGCGGGCGCGTTCCTGCTGGGGATCTCGACGCTGCCGTTCCTCTACAACGTCTGGCGCACCGCCGCCCGGGGCGAGCAGGTCACCCTCGACGATCCGTGGGGCTGGGGCCGGAGCCTGGAGTGGGCCACCTCCTGTCCGCCGCCCCGGCACAACTTCACGGCCCTGCCCCGGATCCGCTCGGAGTCGCCCGCGTTCGACCTGCACCATCCGGAGGCCGCCCGGGCCGGGGCGGAGCACGCGCGATGAGGACCGAGTCGATGCTGTTCGGCGGGGTGGCGGTGTTCTTCGGCGGGTCCGCCGCGCTGTACGGGGTGTGGTCCGGGGACGAGACGGGCACGGTCGCGCTGGTCGTCGCGTGCGGGATGGCGGCGCTGGTGTCGTTCTTCTGCCTGATCCAGTACCGGCGGCGGGGCAGCCGGGCGCAGGACCGCCCGGAGGCGGAGGTGGCCGACGGGGCGGAGCCGGTGGCGTTCTTCCCGGACGAGAGCATGTTCCCGGTCATCACCGCGTTCGGGTTCGCGCTGGCCGCCGGCGGCGTGGTCTACGGACTGTGGCTGTTCCTCATCGGTCTGGGGGTGCTGGCTCGCGGGGTGTTCGGGATGGCGTTCCAGTACGCGCGGCGGTGAGCGGTCGGCGCGGGGCGCCGGGCCGGAAGGACGCCACGGGTGCGTGGTCGCTCTCGTAGCCGCCGGTGATGTTCTGCCGGATCTCGCCGGTGGACACGCCGTGCGCCAGCCGGTGCCGTTCGGCCTCGGTGAGGGCCCGGCACAGCCAGCGGGTCACCAGGAACGCCAGTACGGGCAGGACGACCACGGCGACGCGCAGCACCCAGGTGAGGGCGTTGACGGAGATCCGGAAGGTCTGGGCGACGACGTCGTTGCCGCCGGCCAGCAGCAGCACGCCGTACCAGACGATGCCCGCGACGCCGAGGCCGGTGCGGACGGGGCGTTCGCGCGGCCGGTCGCAGAAGTGCTGTTCGCGCCGCCACTGCCCGGTGCGGCGCTGCTCGACGAACGGATAGGCGTACAGCACCGCGAACAGCAGGCCGGGCAGGACCACCGCGGGCAGCAGGACGTTCCACATCACGGTGTGTCCGGCGAGGTTCGTCTCCCAGGCCGGCATCAGGCGCAGCGCGCCCTCCAGGAAGCCGACGTACCAGTCGGGCTGGGCGCCGGTGGAGGCCTGGTCGGGGCGGTAGGGGCCGTAGTTCCAGACCGGGTTGACCTGGGCGAGCGCGGCTAGGAGCACCAGGACGCCGAAGACGATGAGGAACAGCCCGCCGGAGGAGGCCGTGAACCGGGGGAAGAACGGTCTGCCGACGGCGTTGTCCACGCGGCGGCCCGGGCCGCGCCACTGGGTGTGCTTGAGGTGGACCACCAGGATCAGATGCACGGTGACCAGGGCGACGAGGGCACCCGGGAGCAGCAGCACGTGCACCGGGTACAGCCGGGTGACGATGTCGTGCGCCGGGAACGCACCCCCGAAGACGAGGAAGGCCACGTACGTGCCGGCCAGCGGGATCGACGTCATGATGCCCTGTGCGATGCGCAGTCCGGTCCCGGAGAGCAGGTCGTCGGGGAGCGAGTAGCCGGCGAATCCCTCGGCGAGCGAGACCACGAACAGGGTCAGTCCGATCACCCAGTTCAGCTCGCGGGGGCGGCGGAAGGCGCCGGTGAGGAAGATCCGCAGCAGGTGCACGCCGATCGCGGCGACGAAGACCAGCGCGGCCCAGTGGTGGGCCTGGCGCAGCAGCAGTCCGCCGCGCACGTCGAAGCTGATGTGCAGGGTGGAGGCGAAGGCGGTGGACATGCGCACCCCGCGCAGCGGCGCGTAGCGGCCGGCGTAGACGACCTCGCGCATGACGGGCGTGAAGAACAGGGTCAGCCAGACGCCGGTCAGGAACAGCACCAGCAGGCTGTAGAGCGCGAGTTCACCGAGCAGGAAGGACCAGTGGTCCGGAAACGCCTTGCGCAGCAGCGGGCCGCCGTCGAGGACGGGCAGCCGGGCGTCGGCGGCCCGCACGAACCGCTCGCCACGGCTCGCCTCCCCGGCACCGCCACGGCCGCCCCCGCTCGTACCGCCTGCCGCTGCGCTCATGTCTCCTGCGGCTCCGCGGCCGCCCGCACCACCTCGTCCTCGATGTCGGCGCGCGGCCGGCCGGTCTCCCTCGCGTAGTCGCTCAGCGCGGTCTGCGCCTCGCGGGCCAGGTCCCGCGAGGCGCGCAGGGCCGTTTCGTAGGTCTCCGCCTGAGCGCCCGTCATACCCCGCTCGGCCGGCGGGCCGTAGGCCTCGCGCAGTTCGTCGACCGTGTGCTGGGCCGCGTCCGCGGCGCGTTGCTTCGCGACCAGTTCATCGAAGGTGTGTGCCACGCCGATCGACCCTAGGCACGGCCGCCGGGCGAGCCCCCTCGACCTGCCGGGGGCGCCCGCACCCGTACCCGAGTGGCGGGTCAGCCGCCGGGCACGAGATCGGCCCACACCTGTTTGCCGCCGCTGACCGGGACCGTCCCCCAGGCCGCCGAGACCGCTTCCACCAGCAGGATGCCGCGCCCTCCGGTGGCCTCCCAGCCGATGCTGGTGGGCTTGACCGGGCTGCGCGGCGAGGCGTCGGCGACGGCCAGCCGGAGCCGGTGGTTGACCAGGCTGAGGTCGAGGCGGACCTGGCCGTCGGTGTGCACGAGGGCGTTGGTGACGAGTTCGGAGACCACCAGCAGGGCCGCGTCGAGCGTGTCCGGGCTGACGCCCCAGGTGCGCAGGGTGCGCCGGGTGAAGCGGCGGGCGTGCCGGACCGCCTCCGGTACCCGCCACACCGTCCAGCTCTCGCGCAGGGGCCGTACGGCCATGCCGTCGTAGCGCATCAGCAGCAGGGCGACGTCGTCGGTGCGGTGGGCGTCGGTGAGCAGCGCGTCGGCGACCAGGCCGAGGTGGGCGGGGTCGGCGGCGGACAGGGCGCGGGCGAGCCGTTCCATGCCGGTGTCGAGGTCGGTGTCCGCAGACTCCACGAGGCCATCGGTGGTCAGTGCGAGCACGGTGCCGGGCGCCAGCCGCAGCGGGGTCATCGGGAACTCCGCCTGCGCCGTCACCCCGAGCGGCGGCCCGCCCTCGGTGCGCAGGATCTCGGTGCTGCCGTCCGGGTGACGCAGGACCGGCTCCAGATGGCCGGCGCGCACGATCCAGGCGGTGCCCTGCTCCATGTCGACGTCGACGTAGGCGCAGGTGGCGAAGAGGTCGGTCTCCATGTCCAGCAGCAGCCGGTTGGCGTGGGCGACGACCACGTCCGGGGCGTGGCCCTCGGCGGCATAGGCGCGCAGCGCGGTGCGCATCTGGCCCATCAGGGTGGCGGCGCCGGCGTTGTGGCCCTGGACGTCGCCGATGACGAAGGCCACGTGGTGGTCGGCGAGCGGGATCACGTCGTACCAGTCGCCGCCGACCTCCAGCCCGGCGGTGGTGGGCAGATAGCGGGCGACGGCGACCGCGCCGGGCAGCCGGGGCAGGCGGCGCGGCAGCAGGGTGCGCTGAAGCATGCCGACGAGTTCGTGCTCGGCGTCGAAGGCGTGGGCGCGCAGCAGGGCCTGGCCGGTCAGGGCGGCGCAGGCGGTGAGCAGGGCGCGTTCGTCGGGGCCGAAGTCGTGCGGGTCGTCCCAGCCGATCAGGCAGGCGCCGGCCACCCGGCCGCCGGCGGGCAGCGGCAGTACGGCGAGGCCGCCGGGGCCGACCTCGGCGAGGGCGGGCTCCAGGGTGCTGCCGGCGGGCCAGATCCGGGCGCGGCCCTCGCGCAACGCGGCCGCGAGCGTGGGCATGGCGCGCACCGGCGCGTCGGGCCACTCGGTGCGCCATTCGGTGCGCCACACCTCGGGCCACGCCTCGGGGTCGGGCGGGTCGAGGACGGTGACGACGAGGCGGTCGTTCTCCAGTTCGGCGAGGGCGATCCGGTCGGCCCTCAGCGGTACGCGCAGGGCGTCGACGACGGCCCGGCCGACGTCCTTGACCGTGCCTGCGGTGGCGAGAGCGGCGGCCAGGCGCTGCACCCGGGCCACGTCGGTGACGTCGGAGCGCAGGGTGGAGGCGTCGGCGACCGTGCCGACCAGCCGGGCCGGCCGGCCTTCCCCGCCGGACAGCAGCCGGCCGCGCAGCCGCAGCCACAGCAGCGCGCCGGAGGGCTGCAGGATGCGGAACTCCAGCTCGCGGTCGCCGATGGACATGTGGTCGGCCTCGACCACGGACATCAGCGCGGGCAGGTCCTCGGGCACGGCCCGCGCGAGCAGGGTCTCCACCCGGCCGTCGAAGGTGTCCCGGCCGAGCCCGAACAGCCCCAGGATGGCGTCGCCGACCTCGACCCGGCCGGTGTCCATGGCCAGGTCGAAGGCGTTCGCGGAGAGCTCGCCGGGCTCCCCCGCGGCGGCCGGGGCGGGGACGGCGACCGCGCCGGCGATCAGCTCCAGGCAGGCCCGGTCCTCGATGCCGAAGCCGCCCGGATGCTCGCTGACGGCCGCCAGCGCGCCCGCGCCCGCCGGGCCGAGCGGCAGGACGGCCACGGAGAAGTCCGGGGAGGGGGTGCGCCGGGCCTCGGGACACCCGGCCAGTTCCTCGGGGCCGAGCCACCGCGGGCGGCCGGTGCGGTGGGCCTCGGCGACCGGGGAGGTGCCCTCGGCCGGGTAGCCGTCGCGGAGCCCGTACAGGGTGCGCGGCAGGCCCGCCGACTCGGCGAGGGACAGCTGCGCGGGATCGTCGCCGGGCGTGTACACACCGACGAAGGCCGCACCGGCGAACACCAGCGCCTGTTCGAGGACCCGGTGGAGCCGGTCCGGGGAGCCGGGCGACGCGCGGAGGGCGTCGAGGGCGGCTGCGGCGCGCTCCGGCCCCGTCCTCGTCCCGCCGACCGCCGCGCCCTCGCTCACCACGTTCGCCATTACAGCGCGTGTGAGGCTCCTGCGCAGCCCCTGTGAACGCTGCGGGTGGCCCGCGGGCGGTGGCCCGGGCCGCGTGCGCCGGGTCCGCTCGAAAGCCGCCGAACACATCTTGACCCGTGAGTTCCGCACGGCGACCTCGTGACAGACGTGACTGTCCGCAGCCGTACGACGCCTGCGAGTGTCTCTTCCGGTCACCGGGGACGAGGGTCCGGTGACCGAGGACACGGTGCGAGGGCGCCGAGGGCGACGAGGGCGGAGGGGCATGGACAAGCGGTACGAGGTGTACGCGCTCGCCGACGGGCACTTCTACGACACGCCCGACCGGCTCCCGGACGCCGGCGGTGCGGCCGCCGCCCAGTTCACCGCGGCGCGCCGCGCCGTCCCGGACGGCTGGCACGCGTCCCGCTCCGGCGACTGGCTGAACCTGACCCCGCTCGGCCCGGACGGCGTGCCGCTGCCGTCGGCGGCCCAGGGCTGGAAGATCCACTCCTCGGCGACCGCCGCGAACGCGGAGCGGATCGCCGAGATCGTCTGGGACTACTGCGTACCGCGCCGCATCCCCTTCAAGTTCGTGCCGGGCCCGCAGCTGCTGCATCTGCGCAACGCCAAGTACGCGGGCCGCGACACCAGCGGCAAGTTCGTCACCGTCTACCCGGCCGACGAGACGCTGCTGCACGAGGTCCTGCGCGAACTGGGCGCGCTGCTGGCGGGGTTCGAGGGGCCGTACATCCTCACCGACCTGCGCTGGGGCGAGGGTCCGCTCTACGTCCGCTACGGCGCCTTCGCCCGCCGGTACGTCGTCGACGAGCGCGGCACGCTGGCCCTGGCGGTGGCCGACGGCGAGGGCAGACTCGTGCCGGACCGGCGGGCGCCGTCCTTCCAGGTCCCGGAGTGGGTGACCCTGCCCGGGTTCCTCCGGCCTCATCTGGCGGCCCGCAACACCACGACGGTCGGCGAGCTGCCGTACCGCATCGACAAGGCGCTGCACTTCTCCAACGGCGGCGGGGTGTACGCCGGCACCGACACCCGCGACGGGCGCAAGGTGGTGCTGAAGGAGGCCCGGCCGCACGCGGGGCTCGCGGCCGACGGCGCGGACGCGGTGACCCGGCTGGAGCGGGAGAAGGCCGCGCTGGAGCGGGCGGCCGGGACCGGTGTGGTGCCCGGGGTGCGGGACTGGTTCCTGCTCGGCGAGCACCGGTTCCTGGTCATGGACTTCCTCACGGGCCGCCCGCTCAACTCCTTCTTCGCCGAGCGGCATCCGCTGCTGACCCCCGACCCCGACCCGGCGAAGGTCGCCGCGTACACGGCGTGGGCGCTGCGGATCCACGCGGCGGTGGAACGGGCGGTCGAGGCGGTGCACGCGTGCGGGCTGGTCTTCAACGACCTGCACGTCTTCAACATCATGGTGGCCGAGGACGAACGGTCGGTGCATCTCATCGACTTCGAGGCCGCCGCGCCCGCCGCCGAGAACGCCCGGCAGACCGTCGCCCATCCCGGTTTCTTCGCCCCGCCGGACCGCCGCGGCCCGGACGTGGACCGCTATGCGCTGGCCTGTCTGCGGCTCGCCCTGTTCCTGCCGGTGACCACGCTGTTCGTGGTGGACCGCGGCAAGGCGGCCCATCTCGCGGACGTCGTCGCCGAGCAGTTCCCGGACGTGCCGCGGGCCTTCCTGGACGAGGCGGTCGCGGAGATCACCCGGGACACGGCGGGCGGCCGACGGGTCCGGACCGCCCCGCCCGTGGTGCCGGGTGACTGGCCGTACAGCCGCGACTCGATGGTGAAGGCGATCCTCGCCTCCGCCACCCCGGAGCGCGACGACCGGCTGTTCCCCGGTGACATCGGCCAGTTCTCCGACGGCGGCGGCCTCGGCCTCGCACACGGCGCGGCCGGGGTCCTGTACGCCCTGGAGGCGTCGGGGGCGGGCCGCTACGACGAGGGCGAGCGCTGGCTGCTCGACCACACCGCCCCGCCGCCGCCCGGCACCCCGCTCGGCCTGTACGACGGCCTCGCGGGCGTCGCCCTGGTCCTCGATCAACTGGGCCACCGGCAGCGGGCGTTGGACCTGGTCGACGACATCCTGCGGGAGAACTGGCGCAATCTCGCCTCCGACCTGCACGGCGGGCTCGCCGGACTCGGTCTGGTCCTCGGCCGGCTCGCGGACACCACCGGCGAGCCGTACCTGCGGCAACACGCCGCCGAGGCCGCCGACATCGTCGTACGGCGGCTCACCGAGCCCGTGCCGGACAGACCGCGCCGGCGCGCCGGGCTGCTGCGCGGCGCGAGCGGTCCGGCGCTGTTCCTGCTGCGGCGCCACCAGGAGACCGGCGAGGACCGCTATCTGGCCGCGGCCGCCGTGGCGCTCCGCCGTGACCTGGACTGCTGCGTGACCCAGCGGGCGGGCGGCGGCCTGGAGGTGGACGAGGGCCGGCGGACGCTGCCCTACCTCGGTGACGGCAGCGCGGGCATCGGCCTGGTTCTGGACGACTACCTCGGGCACACGGACAACGAGGCGTTCGCCCGCGCCCGTACCGGCATCCTCACCGCCGCCACCTCACGCTTCTACGCCCAGCCCGGCCTGTTCCAGGGCCGCGCCGGAATGATCCTGCACCTCGCCCGCTCCACGGCGCCGGGCGCCGGCCGGGAGCGGCTGGCACGGCAGATCGAGGGGCTCGGCTGGCTCGCCATGGACTACCAGGGCCAACTCGCCTTCCCCGGGCACCAGATGATGCGTCTGTCCATGGACCTCGCCACCGGAACGGCGGGCTGCCTGCTCGCGCTCGCCGCGGCCTGCGACGACCCCCGCACCGCGCACCTGCCGTTCCTCCCGCCGGCACCGGCGGCCCCCGCACGCGGCTCCGCACGGACGGAGCCGTGATCCAACCCCCGTCCCCGACAAGGAAAGGACCCTGCCATGGCCCTGCTCGACCTTCAGACCCTTGAGTCCGACGAGCACGACGGCGGCGGCGCGAGCACCGTGAGCCTGCTCTCCTGCGTCTCCGCCGCGAGCATCCTGCTCTGTCTCTGACCGAACGGGAGCTTCACCGGCTCCGGACGGACCCCTCCCGCAGGGGAGGGGTCCGTCCGGGGCCGCCCCGGTGCGCCGGGCATCCCCCGCACCCCTCCGAGCCGAGCGAGGCCGCAGCCGATGACCCCCTCTCCGGCCCCGGCGCCGCGGCAGTCGGCCGACTCCCGCTGCGACGGCGGCACTTCGGCGGCCGGCCGCGCCCTGTCGCGCGCGGTGCTGCGCCACGGCCGCGCCCGCTGTGCCGCGCTGTGCGCCGTGAGTACGGCTGCCACGGCCGCCGGCCTGCTGCTGCCGGCCCTCCTCGGCCACACCCTCGACCTGCTCCTCGCCCAGGCGCCGGCCGCCCGCTGGGTCGCCTGCTGTGCCGGTGTCGTCCTGCTGCTCGCCCTGCTGGACGGCTGCGCGGGCGTACTCACCGGCACGGCCACCGCACACGCCACCGCCTGGCTGCGCCGCCGCCTCACCGGGCACGTCCTCGCGCTGGGCCCGCGCGCGACGGCCCGGTTCGGCGCCGGGGACCTGGTGGCGCGCGGGGTCGGCAACGCCGCGCAGGCCGGGACGGCGCCGGGTGCGGTGGCCGCGCTGCTCGCCGCGCTCGCCGGGCCGGTCGGGGGCGTGGTGGCGCTCGGCGTCATCGATCCGTGGCTGGCGGCCGTGTTCCTCGCCGGAGCACCGGTCCTGGCCCTGCTGCTGCGCGCCCTCGCCCGGGACACGACCGCCTGCGTGGCCGAATACCAGCGGGCGCAGGGCCGGATCGCCGGCGCGCTGGCCGATGCGATCGCGGGCTCCCGGACGATCCGGGCGGCGGGCGTGGCGGACCGGGAGACGGCCCGGATCCTCGCGCCGCTGCCCGAACTGTCGCGTGCCGGGCGGCGGATGTGGCAGGTGCAGGGGCGGGCCGCCGCGCAGGCGGTCACCGTGGCACCGCTGCTGAACCTGGGCGTCCTCGCGGTGGCCGGGCTGCTGCTGGCCCGGCACCGGCTGTCGGTCGGCGACCTGCTGGCCGCCTCCCGGTACGCGGTGCTCGCGACCGGGGTCGGCGCGCTCGTCGGCCAGCTGTCCGCGCTCGCCCGCGCCCGCGCCGCGACCGTCCGGCTCGCCGAGGTGACGGCCGAACCCCGCCCGGAGCACGGCACCCGCCGCCTGCCCGCCGGACCCGGCCTGCTGGAGCTGCGCGCGGTGACCGCCGTCCGGGGCGGCCGCGCGGTCCTCGACGGACTGGATCTGACCGTCCCGGGCGGTACGACCCTGGCGCTCGTCGGCCGCTCCGGTACCGGGAAGTCCCTGCTCGCCGAGGTGGCCGGCCGGCTGACCGACCCCGATGCGGGTGAGGTCCTCCTGGACGGCGTCCCCCTGCGCAGCCTCACCCACGACGAGCTGCGGCGCGCCGTCGCCTACGCCTTCGAACGCCCCGCCCTGCTGGGCACGACGATCGAGGACGCCCTCGCCTTCGGGCTCGCCGACCGGCCCCCGGCCGCCGTCCGGTCGGCCGCCCGGCGCGCCCACGCCGACGGCTTCGTCCGCAGGCTGCCCGACGGCTACGCCACCCTGGTCGCCGACGCCCCCCGTTCCGGCGGGGAGTCCCAACGCCTGGGCCTGGCCCGGGCGTTCGTCCGCGACGGCCGCCTCCTCATCCTCGACGACGCCCTGTCCAGCCTCGACACGGTCACGGAACACCGCATCGCCCAGAGCCTGTTGGCCTCCGTCCCGGCCCGCACCCGCCTCCTGATCGCCCACCGCCCGGCGACGGCGGCCCGCGCGGACCGCGTCGCCTGGCTGGACGACGGCCGCGTCCGGGCCGTGGGCACCCACCGGGAACTGTGGCGGGACGCGGCGTACCGGGCGGTGTTCGGGGCGGCGTTCGGGGCGGAGGGGGAGAGCGACGCCGGGGCCGCGGCAGGCAGCGGGGAACGAGGCTGATGGAGGGGCACATGGCGGCGGACGGTCGTCGGAGCGGAACGACGACGGACTTCATGTTCCGTACCAGGGAAGGGGGTTGAGCGGCGTGCGCAGAGCGGCGGCCCGGTTCCTGCGGGACCGGTGGCGGGTCCTGGTGCGGCTCGGGGCGTGGTCCGTGCTGGAGGCGGGGCAGACCTTTCTCGTCGGATACGCGCTCGCGCGAGCGCTGGACGCCGGGTTCCTGGCCGGAAGTGTGCGGACCGGCCTGGGGTGGCTGGGGGCGGCGGGGCTCGCGGTGTGCGCCGGGGCGTACGGGACCGGGCGGGTCTACGGCGTGGTCGCCGAGCTGGTCGAACCGGCCCGGGACCGGCTGGTGACCGCCGTGGTCGGGCGGGGGGTGCGGGAGGCGGACCCGGGTGCGCTGTCCGGGCTCACCCAGCAGGTGGAGCTGGCCCGGGACACGCTCGCGGGTGTGGTGATGGTGTCGCGCTCGTTCCTGTTCACCGCCGCCGGCGCCCTGATCGGTCTGTTCTCACTGGCCCCGCTGCTGCTGCCCGTCGTCCTGCCCCCGCTGCTGGCCGGGGTGGCGCTGTTCGCCGTGACCCTCCGGCCGCTGGCCCGCCGTCAGGAGGCGTTCCTCACCGCCGACGAGGCGCTCGCCCGGGAGCTGGGCACGCTGTGCCCGGGGCTGCGGGACGTCACGGCGTGCGGCGCCGAGGAGCGCGTCGCTGCGGACCTGGGACGACGGATCGACGCCGAGCTGGCGACCGCACGCGCCCTGGCCCGCTGGAGCCTGACCCGCACGGCGGCGCTGGCCGTCGGCGGCGAACTGCCCGTGGTACTGCTCCTGGTGACGACCCCCTGGCTGCTGCGCCACGGCGTGAGCGCGGGCGCCCTGGTCGGCGCGCTCGCCTACGTCACCCAGTCCCTGCTCCCCGCACTCCAGAACCTGGTCCACGGCCTCGGCACCAGCGGCTCCCGCCTGACGGTGGTCCTACGCCGCCTGACCGGCCCGACACCGCACACCCTCACGCGCGCCCGAACACAGCCGGCCGACGGCCACGACCAGGACACCCAGCCCCCACACCCCACACCCCAGAACCCCACCCACCACCCCGGCACCGGCAGCTCCCGCCTGACAGCGCTACTGCGTCGCTTGACCGGCCCGACATCGCACACGCTCCCGCGCACCCAAACGCTGCCGGCCGACGGCCATGACCGGGAAAGCCCAATCCGCAGCCTCCACACCAACCGCTCCCGCCCGACCGCGGCACCACGCCGCCGGACCGGCCCAACGCCGCACACACTCCCCCGCGCACAGACACAGCCGGCCGAGGGGCGCAAGCAGCCGCAACCCTCCCGCGCCCGGCACACGACCGCAGCACCCGCCACCGCCCCCGTACCCGCCCTCGCCCTGACCTCCCTCTCCTTCGCCTACGGCCCCGCCTGCGAGCCGGTCCTCGACGGTCTCGACCTCAGCCTCCCCACAGGCGCCCATCTGGCCGTCGTAGGGCCAAGCGGCATCGGCAAGTCGACGCTCACCGGCCTGATCGCCGGGCTGCTCACCCCGGACCAGGGCACGATCCGCGTGCACGGCAACCCCGTACCCGCGCCGCAGGCAACCGTCCTCATCCCTCAGGAGGCCTACGTCCACGGCGGCACCCTCGCCGAGAACCTGGCCCTCTTCCGGGCGGGCCCCGTGCCGGAGGCCGAGCTGCTGGCTGCGGCCGATGCCGTCGGGCTGACCCCGTTGCTGCGGGCGCTGGGCGGGCCGGGCGCCCGGGTGGAGCCGGCGGCGCTGTCCGCCGGCGAGCGCCAGCTGATCGCGCTGACCAGGGCCTACCTCTCGGCCGCCCCGCTCGCCCTGCTCGACGAGGCGACCTGCCATCTCGACCCGGCGGCCGAGGCACGCGCCGAGCGGGCCTTCGCCGGGCGTCCGGGCGGCACACTGCTGGTCGTCGCCCACCGGCTCGGTTCGGCCCGCCGTGCCGGGCGGATCCTGGTCATGGACGGTGCGCGCACCGCCTGCGGCACCCACGACGACCTGTTGCGCACCTCGTCCCTGTACCGGCAGCTCACCGCCGGGCGACCCCCGTCGCCGACCACCACGCTCCCCCGCTAGCCGGGCACCGGTCACAGCCACCCTTCCCCACGCGATATGCGGATGGCGTCGATCCGATTGCGCGCGCCCGTCTTGCGGGTGATCGACGCCATGTAGTTGCGGACCGTGCCGTGGGACAGGTGCAGGCTTCCGGCGATCTCCGCGATCGACGCGCCCCCGGCCGCCAGCGACAGCACGCTCAGCTCGCGTCTCGTCAGTGGCATCTGGGCCGCCTGGAGAAAGCCGAAGCCCAGTGAGGCATCGACGAAACGTTCCCTCGCGGCGACGCTGCGGATCGCGCGCAGCAGTCGGTCCGGTGAGCCCGCCTTGTCGACGAAGCCGAGGGCGCCCGCCTCGGCGGCCCGCTTCAGCAGACCCGGCCGGTTCGCGTGGGCCATGACCACCAGCGCCGGCGGCCGGCCGGCCCCGGACCGCGCCGGGGACAGATCGCCGAGCGGCGGTATGCCATGGCCGTCGACGCAGTCCAGGTCCGCCGCGCACACGTCCGGCGACACCGACCGGATCCGCGCCGCGGCCGAGCGCCACGGTGTGTCGTCCACGTCCAGCCCCGGTTCCCGGCCCAGCCACTCCGCCAGCACCGCCCGCACCAGACACGCGTCGTGCACCAGAAGCAACCGAATCACTGCCCGCCCCCTCGCAAGCTCGTCGTACCGCGTGCTCATCGCCCGGCCCCATTGCCGCGGCCCGTCCCGTCGTACCCCCTCGTCCCCGCGCGCCTGCCCATTCTTGGGCGCGTCCCGCGTTCACGGGCGCGGAGAATCGGCCATCAGGGTGCGCGGGGGCGCACGCGGAGCGCCCGTACGCCGTCCGCGCTTCCGATGTCCTCGGCACGCGTCCGGGCCGTGGCGCGGACGGCCAGGGCCGGGACCGGGGCGCTCGCCGTGCGCGGCGCGCTCCCGCGAGGGAGTCTGGTGCCCGGGGCGCGACGCGCGGCCGTACGAGGAGGTGGTGGCGTGTCCGACGGGCCGGGCTCAGGGCCGGTACCGGCGGCCGAGGACACGGTGGCCGCCCGGCCGGTGCTGTCGCTCGCCCTGGCCTCGATGATCGAGGAGGTCCGCGCCCACTCCGGCGCGGTGTATCTGCTCAGGCCCGACCGGCCGGTCCTGGAGATGGCGGTGCACGCGGGCATGCCGCGGGCGTTCGCGGCGCCGTGGGAGCGGGTCGGGTTGAGCGCGCGGCTCCCGGTCGCCGACGCGGCGCGCGAGCGGCGGCTGGTGTGGGTGGGGGGCGAGGAGGAGATGGCCGGCCGGTATCCGCGGATCGCGCTCGTGCTGCCGTATCCGTTCGCGCTGGCCGCGGTGCCGGTGGCGACCGAGAACCGGTTGTACGGCGCGGTGTTCGTGACCTGGCCGGGTGCGCATCCGCCGGAGCTGTCGGACGTGGAGCGCGCGGATCTGACCGCGGCCTGCAACCGGCTGGCCCTGCGGCTGGAACGGGCCGTGGCGGAGAACCGGCCGCTCGGCCCCGAGGCCGACGTGCTGCCGGTGCCGGTGCCGGCGGTCGCGGTGGCGGGTACGACCGGCTCCGCCGAGGCGGCGCGGATGGTGGCCCGGCTGCCCTACGGGCTGCTGTCGCTGGATCTGAACGGCCGGATCGCGTTCGCCAACGCGGCCGCCACCGAACTGCTCGGCCGCACCACCGGGGAACTGCTCGGGACGCTGCCGTGGGCGTCGGTGCCCTGGCTCGACGACCCGATGTACGAGGAACGTTACCGGGGCGCGCTGATCAGCCAGCAGGTGACGTCGTTCGTGGCACTGCGTCCGCCGGGCGAGTGGCTGTCGTTCCGGATGTATCCCAGCCGGAGCGGGCTGAGCGTGCGGATCACCCGGGCCCGGGCGGTGGCGGAGATGGCACAGGAGGCGCCGCGGGCCGGTCCGCAGCCGTCCCGGCTGGTGACGATCTCACAGGTGCTGAGCCTCGCGGGCGCGCTGACCGAGGCGGTGGGCGTGCAGGACGTGGTGCAGCTGGTGTGGGACGAGGTGACCCCGGCGGTCGGCGGGCAGGCGGTGGTGATCCTCGGCTCGCAGGGCGGGCGGCTGCATGTGCTCGGGCACCGGGGATACGCCGATCCGGGCGTCGTCGAGCGCTTCGACGGGCGGCCGCTCGCCGAGCGCACCCCGGGCACGCATGCCCTGATGAGCGGGGTACCCGCGTTCTTCGACTCGCGGGAGCAGCTGGAGCGGTTGTATCCGGACCGGCACGACACCCCGGACGGCTTCGCGGCCTGGGCGTATCTGCCGCTGATCGCGTCCGGGCGGCCGGTGGGCACGTGCGTGCTGGCGTACGCAGCGCCGCATGTCTTCTCCGCCGACGAGCGGGCCGTGCTGACCTCCCTCGGCGGGCTGATCGCGCAGGCGCTGGAGCGGGCCCGGCTCTACGACGCCAAGCACCGGCTGGCGCACGGCCTCCAGCAGGCACTGCTGCCCAGTTCGCTGGTGCCGCCGCCCGGCATCGAGGCCGCCGCCCGCTATCTGCCGGCCATGCACGGCATGGACATCGGCGGGGACTTCTACGACCTGGTGCCGACGCTGCCGCTGTCGTCGGCGGTGATCGGGGACGTCCAGGGGCACAACGTGACGGCGGCGGGCCTGATGGGGCAGATCCGTACCGGCGTGCGGGCGTACACCACGGTCGGGCAGGACCCGCACGAGGTGATGAGCAGCACCAACCGGCTGCTGATCGACCTCGGCGCGGAACTGTTCGCCAGCTGTCTGTACCTGCGGCTGGATCCGGCGCGCCGGCGGGCCGTGATGGCACGGGCGGGCCATCCGCCGCCGCTGCTCAGGCGCCCGGACGGCCGGGTGCGGGTGCTGGACCTGGCGGGCGGCCCGCTGCTCGGGATCGACGCGGCCGCCGTGTATCCGACGACCGAGGTGTCCCTCGCGCCGGGTTCGGTGCTGGTCCTCTACACCGACGGTCTGGTGGAGTCGCCCGGCGTCGACATCGAGGACGCGCTGGTCGACCTCGGCGGGCTGCTGTCGGAGTGCGGGCACCGGCCGCTGGAGGAGCTGGCGGACGAGGTCGTCCGGCAAAGCACGGCGGCCCGGGGGCGGGCGGACGACGTGGCGGTGCTGCTGCTGCGGGCCTGCCCCGGTCCCTGACTCCCTTCACCCCGGGTTCCCCGTACGTACGGGACCCGTACGGCAGACGGGTCCGGCCCTCCCGCCGGAGGGCCGGACCATGACCCCGCCGGCCGGGAACCGCGGGTGAGGCCGGTCGGGGCGTCGGGGCGAGCCGGGCGGCTCAGGGCTCAGTTCGAACCGGGAAGGGACGAGCCGTCGTTCGCGGTGCCGCTGCCGGACTGGTCGCCGGTCCCGGTGCCGGTGCCGGTTCCTGCGCCGGACTGGTCACTGCCGCTGCCACTGGCACTGCCGCTGCCGGACGGGTCGGTGGCCGAGGCGGACGGGTCGGCGGAGCCGCCGATCTGACTGCCGCCGGCACCGGCCGGGTCGCTCGCGGAGGCCGAAGGGGCGGCGGAGCCGGACTGGTCGCCCGCGCCGCCGCCGTTGCCCGCGTTGCCGCCGGCGCCCAGCGTCGCGCCGGTGGCCTGGAGAGCCGCGGTGACCGGCTGGAAGAAGGTCTCGCCGCCGCTCGTGCAGTCGCCGCTGCCGCCGGAGGTCAGGCCGACCGCGCTGCCGTCCTGGGTGAACAGGGAGCCGCCGCTGTCGCCGGCCTCGGCGCACACGTTGGTCTGGATGAGGCCGTTGACGGTGTCGGTGCCGCCCGGGACGGTCTCGCTCGCGAAGTTCACGGTGGCGTCGAGGCCGGTGACCTGGCCGTTGTGCAGGCCGGTGGTGGAGCCCATGCGGAACACGGTCTCGCCGACGGTGGCGTCCGCGGCCTTGGTGATCTGCACGGTCTGGCCGTTGCCGGCGTTGACCTCGCTGGGCGCCTGGGTGGTCTTGTCGTTGTACTTGACGAGCGAGAAGTCGTTGCCCGGGAACTTGGCCTGGTCGACGGTGGCGATCGGCTGGCCGGTCTGCGAGTCGGACCAGTCCTTGGCCGCGACCCCGCAGTGACCGGCCGTCAGGAAGGCGGGGCTGCCGTCGGAGGCGGTGACGTTGAAGCCGAGGGAGCAGCGGACGCCGCCCTGCTGGGTCTGGGCGAAGATGGCGTCGCCGCCCGAGACGAAGGTCTTGAAGGAGCCGGCGGACTTCTTCAGGGTCGCCATGCCCGAGCCGAGGCTCTGCACGGCCGACTGCAGCTTGTTCCACTTGGCGCCGGTGACGCTGGAGTCGGCGGTGACGAGGATCTTGTCGGTGCGCGGGTCGACGGCCCACGAGGTGCCGGGGATCGTCGCCTTGCTCTTCAGCGTCCCGGCCGCGGTCTTCAGCGCCTTGGTGCTGTTCTGCACCTCGCGGACGATCGCGCCCGCCTTCTGCGCCTGGGCCGTCAGGTTGTTGTCGCCGTTGACCACGTTCACGACGAGCTGCTGCTTGGCGCTGTCGTAGTAGGAGCCGGCGAAGGCGGTGCCGAGGGTCTTCTCCAGCTGGGTGGCGAGGCCGGAGGCGTCCGAGGCCTTCAGGGTCCGGGCGGTGCCGAGGGTGCCCGCGGCGTTCGTGTCGCTCTTGTCCTGGGACGCCATGGCGTTGGGCAGCAGGAGAGCCGCCGCTCCGAGCGCCGCGACACCGCCCACCGCTATCGCGGCCTTGCGCTTGGGCATTCGCTTGTGACTCAACTTCTCGACCTCCTGGGGACGGGGGTCTGCCGCTCATGGGCAGTTCGGTTCGGCGCCTGGATGGCCGTACGTACGCACCGGGCGCGCGCCGTGTTCAAACGGGCGGCTCAACTGCCGTACGGGGTGGGTGAATCGGCCAGGGTCGGCCGCGGGGTGCGTGGCGGCGGGGACGGCTGGGAACAATCGCCCATATGACGATGACCACCGCCGAAGCCGACAAGATCCTCGCCGACCGCTTCGCACCCTGGGTGCGCGATCTCGGGCTGAGCGTCGAAGGCATCGGCGAGGACCGGGCGGTGCTGCGTCTGCCCTGGTCGCAGCGGTTGGCCCGGGAGGGCGGCGGGCTGTCGGGGCAGGCGCTCATGGCGGCCGCCGACACGGCGACGGTGATCGCGGTGTCGGCCGCGCGGGGCGCCTTCGTGCCGATGACGACGGTGCAGCAGTCCACGTCGTTCCAGCGCCCGGTGACCGGCGCGGATGTCCTGATCGAAGCGGTCCTGACGAAACTGGGCCGCCGGATGGCGTTCGCGGACGTCACACTGTCCGACGCGGAGTCAGGGGCGCTGGCCGCCCGGACCAGCACCGTGTACGCGCTCCTGGACTGACGCCCGGTCGGCTCCCGCCCGGCCTCCGGCCGACTCCCGATCAGCTCTCAGTCGACTCTGGGCGCACCCCGATCCGACACGGTCCGCTACTGATCGGTAACGGTCCGTTCCGCGTACATACCGGAATCCCGGCTTCAGCGAATCTGCACATCGAATACCCAAGCGGGTCACCGACGGCGGGGGATCTGCACATACCCGCGTCCCCGGACACGGCATTGGCGCGGAGTGCCGGATTCGCCGTCGGTAAGACAAGGGGAAGAGCAGCAAGCGATTGCGACGATGCCGCGCGGCTTGTGAAGGAAGCGCCGACAACCCGTGCACGCACCTGCACGGATGAACCCGTTCCCGGACCAAGTGCCCTGGTGAGCGCGTTGATTGATTGGAAGCGTGCCCAGCCTGCGTGCTTTGATCCATCGCACCGCAGGGCACTGCGACCTCCGGGCCACGGGGGTCGGCCGCCCGCGGGTCGCGGCCGTCCGTCTGTCCCCAGAGGGGGCCGCTCCCCCCTTGTGAAATATCCTTTAGGAAGGGAAGTTCCATCATGAACTCCACCCCCCAGGTCGAGACCGTCGAGATCTCGGACGCCGAGCTGGACAACGTCTCCGGCGGTCTGTCCGTGAACGCCCTCAACACCGTGACGGGCGCCGTCAACGGCATCGCCCCGGTCTCCGGCCTGGTCAACACCGTCGTCGGCACCGTCGAGGGTGTCACCGGCCTGAACGTCGCGCCGGTCACCAACCTGGTCGCCGGTCTCTGATCGCGCCCAGTGCCAACCGAAGTCCCGGAGCCGTTTCCCGGCTCCGGGGCTCTCGGGTGCCCGCCCACGGAAGCCGGACCGTATCGCCCGGCTCTTCGGCGGGTGCCCGGCCCTGTGTCGTAACGCTGTCTCCTCTCGGGTGAGGGAAGTCCCGTGCAGTTCCGCCAACAGGCCCTCGCCAAGCTCCAGTCGCCGGAAGAGCTGGACCTTCCGGTGCGCCTGGCCCGTCCCCAGGGCTGGCTCGCGCTGGGGGTCACCGTCGTCGTCATGGCCGCGGCCTCCGTCTGGGCGGTGACCGGTTCGGTCGCCTCCACGGTGGGCGCGCCCGCCATCCTCACGCACGGCCAGGGCAGTTACCTCCTGCAGAGCCCGGTCTCCGGCCAGGTCACGGCCGTTCTCGCGCGGCAGGGCGAGCAGCTGCCCGCGAACGCGCCGGTGCTCAAGGTCCGTACCGTGCAGGGCGACTCGGTCGTCCGCACCGTCGCCGCGGGCCGCGTCAGCGCGCTCGCCGCCACCATCGGGCAGATCATCCAGACCGGCACGAACGTCGCCTCCGTGGAGAAGGTCGCCCACGCCTCCGATCCGCTGTACGCGACCGTGTACGTCCCCGCCGAGGACGCCGCCACCATCCCCGCGCACGCCTCCGTCGACCTCACCGTCTCCTCGGTGCCGACACAGACGTACGGCGTGCTGCGCGGCCAGGTGACGTCGGTGGACCGCGAGGCGCAGTCCGCCCAGTCGATCGCCGCGTTCCTCGGCGACAGCCAGCTCGGCGAGCAGTTCACCCGCAAGGGCCGCCCGGTGGCCGTCACCGTCGCCCTGGACACGTCGGCGACGAAGAGCGGCTACCGCTGGTCCACCTCCGACGGGCCGCCGTTCGGGCTCGACTCGATGACCCTCGCCTCCGCCTCGGTCAAGCTGGCCGACCAGCGTCCGATCGATTGGCTGCTGCCGTGAGCCCACAGACAGGAACCGGCCAGGACACCCGTGGCCGCAGACGCGCCGCCCCGGCCAAGCGACCGGTGCCGAGGCCCCGCGGCGGCACGGTCCGCACCCCCACCGTCCTCCAGATGGAGGCCGTCGAGTGCGGCGCCGCCTCCCTCGCGATGATCCTCGGACACTACGGCCGGCACGTCCCGCTGGAGGAGCTGCGCATCGCCTGCGGCGTCTCCCGCGACGGTTCGCGTGCCTCCAACCTCCTCAAGGCGGCACGCGGTTACGGCCTGACCGCCAAGGGCATGCAGATGGACCTGGCCGCGCTCGCCGAGGTCGCGGCACCGGCCATCCTGTTCTGGGAGTTCAACCACTACGTCGTCTACGACGGCATGGGCCGCCGCTTCGGCCGGCGCGGGGTCTACATCAACGACCCCGCCAAGGGCCGCCGGTTCGTGCCCATGGAGGAGTTCGACGGCTCCTTCACCGGTGTGGTGCTGGTACTGGAGCCGGGCGACGGCTTCAGCAAGGGCGGGCGCAAGGCGGGCGTGCTCGGCGCAATGCCGGCCCGGCTGCGCGGCACCGCCGGCACCCTGCCCGCCGCCGTCCTCGCCAGCCTGCTGCTGGTCGCGGTCGGCGCCGCGGTGCCCGCGCTCAGCCGCACGTACATCGACACGTTCCTCATCGGCGGCCGGACGTCCCTGCTGGGCGTGCTGTTCGCCTCGATGGGCACCTGTGTGCTGCTCACCCTGGTGCTGACCTGGCTCCAGCAGGCCAACCTGCTGCACGGCCGGATCATCTCCTCCACCCTGTCCAGCGCCCGCTTCCTGCGCCATCTGCTGCGGCTGCCGGTCACGTTCTTCTCCCAGCGCTCCCCCGCCGACCTCGTCCAGCGCCTGCAGTCCAACGACCAGGTCGCCGAGACGCTGGCCCGCGACCTCGCGGCGGCCGGCGTGGACGCGATCGTCGTGGTGCTGTACGCGGTGCTGCTCTACACCTACGACCCGCAGCTCACCTTCGTCGGCATCGGCGTGGCCCTGCTCAACGTGGTCGCCATGCGCCTCGTCGTACGGCTGCGGGCGACCCGGACGGCGAAGCTGCGCGCGGACACGGCACGGCTGACGAACACGTCGTACACCGGCCTTCAGCTGATCGAGACGATGAAGGCGACCGGCGGCGAGGACGGCTACTTCCGCAAGTGGGCCGGGCAGCACGCCACCACGCTGGAGGAGCAGCAGCGCCTTGGCGTGCCGAGCGCCTGGCTCGGCGTGGTCGCGCCGACGCTGGCCACCTTCAACAGCGCGCTGATCCTGTGGATCGGCGGCATGAAGGCCGTCGAGGGGCACATCTCGATCGGTCTGCTGGTCGCCTTCCAGTCGCTGGTGGCCCGCTTCACCGCCCCGCTCACCCGGCTCAACGGCGTGGCCGGCCGCATCCAGGACTTCGCGGCCGACGTGGCCCGGCTGAAGGACGTGGAGAACTTCCAGGCCGATCCGCTCTACGCCCGCCCCGGTGGCGGCGGCGACTCCACGCGCCGGCTGCACGGGCACATCGAGCTGGAGAACATCACCTTCGGTTACAGCCCGCTGGACAAGCCGCTGCTGAGCGGCTTCGACCTGGCCGTGGGCCCGGGGCAGCAGGTGGCGCTGGTCGGCGGTTCCGGCAGCGGCAAGTCGACGGTCTCCCGGCTGATCTCGGGCCTGTACGCCCCCTGGGACGGTGTGATCCGCATCGACGGCCGCCGTCTGGACGACATCCCGCGCGGGGCGCTCGCCTCCTCCGTCTCCTTCGTCGACCAGGACGTGTTCCTCTTCGAGGGCTCGGTCCGCGACAACATCGCCCTGTGGGACCCGTCCGTCCCGGACGAGTCCGTGGTGGAGGCGCTGAAGGACGCGGCGCTGTACGACGTCGTCATGCGCCGGCCCGGCGGCATCCACAGCAAGGTCGAGCAGGACGGCCACAACTTCTCCGGCGGGCAGCGCCAGCGCCTGGAGATCGCGCGGGCGCTGGTGCGCCGGCCGAGCATCCTCGTGCTGGACGAGGTGACCAGCGCGCTGGACGCGGAGACCGAGCTGGTCGTGATGGACAACCTGCGCCGGCGCGGCTGCGCCTGTGTGGTGATCGCGCACCGGCTGAGCACGGTCCGCGACAGCGACGAGATCGTGGTGCTCCAGCACGGCACGGTCGTCGAACGCGGGCGGCACGAGGAGCTGGTGGCGCACGGCGGCGCGTACGCGGCACTGGTCAGGGAGCGGTGAGATGACGACTGTGCAGGAAGGGCAGGAGGGGTACGCCGGCGACCTCGTCCTCGGCGCGCTCGGCTCGCTGGGCGCACGCGTGGACTGCGCCGGGTTCAACCGGGTCGACCTGGAGGGCCCGCAGGTGCTGTGGCTGGTCGCGGCCGGCGCCCTGGACCTGTTCGCGGTGGACGCGGCCGAGCAGGGCCACTGGCACCACCTGGGCCGGCTGGAGGCGGGCGCGCTGCTGCTCGGCCCGGTCGCCGGACCCCAGCACACCCTCGTGGCCCGCCCGGTGCGCGACTGTGCGCTGCACCGGATCAGCCTGCGCGAGCTGTACCAGCCCGCGAACACCCAGACCTGGTCCTACGACGAGTACGGCAACCCGCAGTACGTCCCGCCCGCCACCAGCCCGCTGGAGTACGCGGTCGCGCTCGGCGTCGGCCGCGGTCTGTCCGTCCTCTTCCAGGCCCCGATGGCCGAGGACCGTTCCCAGGCGCCGGCGGACGACGACGTGTTCTGGATGCAGGTGCCGCCGGGCAGCGTGCAGTACGGCTCGCTGTACGGCACGGAGGCCGCCGCCGACCTGCTGATGGACCCGGCGCTGTGGCAGTCCATGGTGGACCAGCAGTACCGGCTGCTGACCGCGCTGGACCGGTGGATCGAGCAGCTGGAGCGCACCCACGAGACGCGGGCCGCCGCCGGCATCAAGGCCGGTGAGGAGGTCCGCGCCCAGGCCGACCGGACGCTGCTCGCCTCCATCGGCCGCCGCTCGGCCCGCCGGACCACGGCCGCCGACGCGGACGCCGGGTACGCGGCCTGCAAGCTGGTCGCCGAGGCGGCCGGGATCACCCTGGCCGAGCCCGCGCAGAGCAGCACCGAGAGCGAACGCCTGGACCCGGTCGAGCGGGTGGCCCTCGCCTCCCGGGTGCGCACCCGCACCGTACGGCTGGACGGGCGCTGGTGGCGGGAGAACGCGGGCCCGCTGGTCGGGCACCGGGCGCTGTCCGGGGCGCCGGTCGCGCTGCTGTGGCGGCGCGGCGGCTATGTGGCCGTGCATCCGGGCACGGGGCGCGAGACGCCGGTCGAGAAGGCGAACGCGGAGGAGTTCGAGCCGCGCGCGGTGATGTTCTACCGGCCGCTGCCGGACAAGGCGCTCACCCCGCTCGGCCTGCTGCGGTTCAGTCTCCAGGGCACCCGCGGCGACCTGGTCGCGCTGCTCCTCGCCGGGCTGGTGACGGTGGCGATCGGCGCGCTGGTCCCGGTCGCGACCGGCAAGGTGCTCGGCGAGTACGTGCCGACGGCGCAGTCGGGTCTGATCGTCCAGATGTGCCTGGCCGTGATGGTGAGCGGTGTGGTGGCGGCGGCCTTCACCCTGCTGGAGAACCTGTCGATCCTGCGCCTGGAGGGCCGTATCGAGGCGGCGCTCCAACCGGCCGTCTGGGACCGGTTGTTGCGCCTGCCCACCCGCTTCTTCACCCAGCGCTCCACCGGTGAACTGGCCAGTGCCGCCATGGGCATCAGCACGATCCGCCGGCTGCTGGCGGGCGTCGGACCGGTGGTCGCGCAGTCGGTGACGGTCGGCGCGATGAACCTGGGCATGCTGTTCTGGTACAGCGTACCGATGGCGATGGCGGCGCTCGGCATGCTCGTCGTCATCGGGGCCGTGTTCCTCGGGCTCGGGCTGTGGCAGGTGCGCTGGCAGCGGCGGATCGTGGTGCTCGGCAACAAGCTGAACAACCAGGCCTTCCAGACCCTGCGCGGGCTGCCCAAGCTGCGGGTGGCGGCGGCCGAGAACTACGCGTACGCCGCCTGGGCACGGGAGTTCGCGCGCAGCCGGGAGCTCCAGCAGAAGGTCGGCCGGATCAAGAACCTGTCGTCGGTGCTCGGCGCGGTCTATCTGCCGATCGTGACACTGCTGATGTTCATGCTGCTGGCGGGCCCGGCGAAGGGCGCGATGTCGGCGGCGGACTTCCTCACCTTCAACACCTCGGTGACGATGGTGCTGACCTCGGTGACCCAGCTGACCGGCTCCTTCGTCTCGGCGGTGGCCGCGCTGCCGCTGTTCGAGGAGATCAAGCCGGTCTTCGAGGCGACGCCCGAGGTGCGCTCGGCGAGCACCCGGCCGGGCCGGCTGTCCGGCGCGCTGGAGGCCCGGCGCCTGTCCTTCCGCTACGCCGACGACGGCCCGCTGGTCCTGGACGACGTGTCCTTCGCGATCCGGCCGGGCGAGTTCGTCGCGGTCGTGGGCCCGAGCGGCTGCGGCAAGTCCACCCTGCTGAGGCTGCTGATCGGCTTCGACAGGCCGGTTTCCGGCAGTGTCCTCTACGACGGCCAGGACCTGGCGGCGCTGGACCAGTCCGCCGTCCGCCGCCAGTGCGGAGTGGTCCTCCAGCACGCCCAGCCGTTCACCGGCTCCATCCTGGACGTCATCTGCGGCACCGAGCCGTACACGCCGGAGGAGGCGATGGCGGCGGCCGAGATGGCGGGCCTCGCCGAGGACATCCAGCGGATGCCGATGGGGCTGCACACGATCGTGGCGGCGGGCGGCGCGATCTCCGGCGGGCAGCGCCAGCGCCTGATGATCGCCCAGGCCCTGATCCGGCGCCCGCGCATCCTCTTCTTCGACGAGGCGACCAGCGCCCTGGACAACGACACCCAGCGCATCGTCATCGACAGCACCCGCAAGCTGAACGCGACCCGCGTCGTCATCGCCCACCGGCTCTCGACGGTCCTGGACGCCGACCGGGTGATCGTGATGGAGGACGGCAAGGTCGTCCAGCAGGGCAGCCCGGCCGAGCTGCTCGCCGACACCGCGGGCCGGCTGCACGAGCTGGTGCGCAGGCAGATGGCCTAGGAGGCGTCGGGGCCGCCCGGCGCTCGGGGTGCCTTCCCGGCCCGGTGGGGGCGCAGGGAGGTCCAGTGGTGCTCGCAGAACCAGCGGCCGAGCAGGGCTCCGCCGTAGAGGACGAAGCCGACGCCGATCAGCCAGGACTCGACCACGAGGACGGTGCCGACCGCGCCGTAGCTGAGCGCGTTGGTGACGATCAGCGGCGTGAAGACGAGGTAGGAGAAGGCGCGCAGGCCGGAGAGGCCGAGGACGGTGGCGACGGCGCCGGGCAGCAGGGCGCGCCAGTGGACCTGGCCGCCGAGCAGGAAGCGCTGCCCCCACCAGAAGAAGAGCACACCGGTCACCGCGGACAGCACGATCCGCTGCCCGCCGGACAGCACGGTCTTGGTGGCGGCCTCCTGGTAGAGGTAGGCGGTGAGCACCAGGAGCCAGGTCGCCTGCCGCCACACCCGGTGCCAGGGGCCGGAGGCCAGGCCCCAGATCCGTTCGAAGGCGTTCTGTACGCTGCCGCCGAAGGTGACACCGAAGACGCCGAGCAGCACGAGGCTGAAGACGCTCGTCGTGCCGATGACGTTGTGCGACGGGCTGATGACGTCCGTGAGCGCGCGGGCGGACTCGCCGGACAGGCCCATGCCGTCGGTGAGCCAGGCGGCGAAGCCGCCCCTCGCCAGCGGGTCGGCGGCGGCGACCACGATCAGCAGCGGGGCCAGCGTCACCAGCGCCAGGGTGGCGAACCCCATGGCCCGGTGCAGCAGTTCCAGCTCACGGCCGTGCTCGAACAGGGCCCGCACCCGGAGCCACTGCCAGGCGCGGTGCAGGCCGTGCCGCCACCGCTTCACGGCTCCTCCCGGGCTCGCCACCGCCATGCTCTCCTGAGCCGATTCATCCACCCCCGCGCGCTCCGGGCAACTCGCGCTGTGCCGGACACGGCGCACGGGCCGGGGCGGCCCGCCGTGGCGCCCCGTGCGGCGGCCGGCCCGCCCCCGTCAGTCCAGCCCCGGCACCGGCGCCCCGGACGGCACGCCCGCGTCGAGGTAGGCGGCGTAGAACTCCTTCCAGGGCGCGCTGACCCCGGCGTGCGGGCCCTCGAAGCGTTCGCCGCGCGCCCTGGCGTCGAGGGCGGCGAGGCACACCTCCCAGCCGGCGCCGTTGCGGGCGGCGGTGTTCGTCTCGCCGAGCACGTGGGTGAGGGTGAACCGGGTGCGCCGCTCGCCGACGGCCTCCAGGTCGAAGTGGAGTTCGTCGCCGCCCCACTCGAAGGACAGGTGCCGCAGCGGTTCGACGGCGAGCACCGTGCCGGTGAACGCGGGCGTCTTCGGGTCGGTGAAGCGGATGGTGCCGCCGGGGTGCGGCTCCATCTCGGCGCGGAACGGGAACCACTGCTCCAGTTCGTCGGCATCGGTGGCGAACTGCCAGACGCGGTCCACCGGGTGGTCGTAGGTGCGGGTGAACCGGACGGCGGGGCGGCCGTCGTCCAGGGTCAGATACGTGCCGGTGAGGTCGACGGGCATGGGGGCTCAGTCCTCCGCTGGTGAGGGATGCGGGGTGTCGTCCGAGGTCGCGACGAGGGAGGCGACCGGGGCCGGGTCCAGATGCTCGGACGTGCTCGGCCGGCTCGGTGCGCGTCACCAGTTATATGCCCGTCAAGGAACACGGACCCGCGTGACGCGCGACACCCAGCGAAACGTTGCCGTTTCGCAGCGAGTGTTCTAGCCTCGACGTGTACGAAACCGTTTCGTTTACGCGCCGCCGCTATCGGCGCGTTCGTTCTGTCCCGAACGACTTCCCTGGAGTGGTTCATGTCCCAGAAGACCCTCCCCGAGGGCTCCCGCGCCGGAGCCGTCGGGATCGACAAGGCCGGTGCGGACGCCGGAGCGGGCGCGGCCCCGGCGAAGCGCTGGTGGATCCTCGCGGTCGTCGCCGTCGCCCAGCTGATGGTCGTGCTCGACGCCACGATCGTGAACATCGCCCTGCCGTCCGCCCAGACCGACCTCGGTTTCTCCGACGGCAGCCGGCAGTGGATCGTGACGGCCTACGCCCTCGCGTTCGCCTCACTGCTGCTGCTCGGCGGCCGCATAGCCGACCTCTTCGGCCGCAAGCCCGCCTTCCTCGTCGGTGTCGTCGGCTTCGCCGGGGCCTCCGCGCTCGGCGGCGCCGCCAACGGCTTCACCATGCTGGTGATCGCCCGTGCCCTCCAGGGAGCCTTCGGCGCCCTGCTCGCGCCCGCCGCCCTGTCGCTGCTCAACACCACCTTCACCAACCCCCGGGAGCGGGCCCGCGCCTTCAGCGTGTACGGCGCGATCGCCGGGGCCGGCGGCGCTGTGGGTCTGCTGCTCGGCGGTGTGCTGACCGACGCCCTCGACTGGCGCTGGACCCTGTACGTGAACGTGGTCATCGCCGTCGTCGCCTTCGCGGGCGGCTGGCTCCTGCTGAGCAACCACCGCGACGCGGTGAACTCCAAGCTCGACGTGCCCGGCACCGTCCTGGTCGCCGGCGGACTGTTCTCCCTGGTGTACGGCTTCTCCAATGCCGAGACCCACCACTGGAGCTCGCCGCTGACCTGGGGCTTCCTGATCGCGGGCGGCCTGCTGCTCGCGACCTTCGCCTGGTGGCAGACCCGCGCCGCCCACCCGCTGCTGCCGCTGCGCATCCTGCTCGACCGCGACCGCGCCGCCTCCTACATCGCGGTGCTCATCACCGGCGCGGGCATGTTCGGCGTGTTCCTCTTCCTGACCTACTACCTCCAGCTCAACCTCGGCTTCAGCCCCACGAAGACCGGTGTGGCGTTCCTGCCGATGGTCGGCGCGCTGATGGTGACCGCCCAGGTGGGCACCACCCTGCTGCTGCCCCGCATCGGCCCCAAGGCCGTCATTCCGCTGGGCTTCGCGATCGCCACGGCCGGCATGGCCTGGCTGACCGGCATCGGCCTCGGCGCGCACTACACGAGCGCGGTGCTGCCCCAGCTGATCGTGATCGGTGTCGGCCTCGGCCTGGTCATGCCGCCGGCCATGCAGCTGGCCACCGGCGGGGTCGCGGCCGAGGACGCCGGCGTGGCCTCCGCGGCCGTCAACGCCATGCAGCAAGTGGGCGGTTCTATCGGTACGGCGCTGCTGAACACGCTCGCCTCGACCGCCGCCACCAGCTATCTGTCCGGCCGCGACGCCACCAGCAAGCTGGTGCAGGCACAGGCGACCATCGAGAGTTACACGACCGCGTTCTGGTGGTCCGCGGGACTCTTCGCCGCGGGCGCGCTGATCGCCTTCCTGCTCTACCGGCGCGGGGTGCCGCAGCAGGACGCGGGAGCCGCTCCGGTCGTCCACATGTGACCGCCGGGAGCCGAAAACCCCGGGGGGCCGCCGTCAGCAGGGAGACGGCGGCCCCTCGGCCTGTCAGCATGCGGGGCACTCAACGCCCGCTGGCCGTACGGCAGTTCGGGGCGGAGACGGGGGCCTTCGGCAGGCGGTGTCGGCCCTGGCGGACCCACGTCGGCCCCGGCGGGAGGCCCGAGCCGCGTCGCTCTGCGTGTCCGAAACGTCCGGCATGTGAGACGCCTCTTCGACGCGGATGTAACGGCACCGAACGAAACCGGTGTTTTTTCGCCGCTCCCCGGGACGGCCCCCCACGGGCCGTACCCGGGGAGCGGCTGTGTGCCCGGAAGCCGGCGGGCGGCCCCACTCCGCCCGTCGGCCCCGGTACGAGATCGCTGATTCCCCGCTCCAGTGGCCGCACTCCCCAGTTGCGGACCTGCTCCGGCGCGTACGGGTACCCTGCGATCCCGGTCCTGGCAGGCGGGTCGCCTAGAAGGCGAAGACACCGCCGGTGATGGAGTCCTTGACACAGGCGTTGCCGAAGGTCCGCTCATAGGAGACGCGCTGGCCCTGCCAGACGCCCTGGACCGTGACGACGACCGGGTTGTACAGATCGGTGCACCACACGCCCGCGGCGGGCTTCAGCGCGCTGAAGTCACCACCGGTGCCGCGCAGTTCGGCGCAGGCACGGTCCGCGGCCGGGTGGGTGCCGGAGGCCGTGGGGGCGCAGGAGAGGGTGACGGCGCGCTCCGGCGTGGCCGTGGCCGCGTCGTTGCCGTGCCCCACGGTGAGTACCAGCGCCGAGGGGGCGTACAGCGACGACGGGGCGGCGCCCGGTGCAGCGACGGCGGCCCCGGCCAGGGGTCCGCAAACGGCGGCGGCCGTGAGGCCGAGGGCCGCTGCCCAGCGCGCGGTGTTCCGCATTTTGTGCATCCTTCCGCTCAGTCGGACGAGATGCCTCCCCGTGCCCGGATCGGGCGCCGGAGCGGCGAGCGCCACTCTGCCGAGTCCCCGGTCGAAACACACATCGAACGCATAGGTTTCGGTAACCTTTCGTGTTGAATCAGTGGCGTGATGTCACGGAATTTGCACACCGTGACCCAGGAACGGAGCGGGTTCCGCGCTTCGCGAGCCATCCAATGGCTGGAAATCACCGCATCGTTAATCGTCCTGAAACACTCCGGCCCTGTCGCCGTTGAAGCGATTCATGACTCCCCGTGTTCAGGTGACGATCATGAAGTGGCCACCGGCTCCGGGACCCGGCCGGCGCTCGTCCGGCTACCCGCCAGTATGGTCGGGCCGCACCTGTACCCCATCTCATCGGCGACGAGAGGCGGACTGCCGGATGGCGAAGCACTGGGCCGACTTCCAGTACGAGATCTATCTGAACGGGATGACGGGTGCCGTGCCCCGGCTGCCCACCGATCTGACCCGGCTGGAGGAGCTGGCCGAACTCCGGCTCGCCCCGGGGCCGGTGGGGTACGTGGCGGGCAGCGCGGGCGACGGCAGCACGGCCCGCGCCAACCGGGCGGCGCTCGCCCGGCGCCGGATCGTGCCGCGCATGCTGCGGGACGTCGGCGAGCGCGATCTGTCGACCGAGGTGCTCGGGCGGTCCCTGCCGGCGCCGCTGGCGCTGGCCCCCGTCGGCGTACTGCAGATCATGCATCCCGATGCCGAACTCGCCGCCGCCCGGGGCGCCGCCGCGCAGGGCGTGCCGTACATCCTGTCGTCGGCGTCCAGCACGCCGATGGAGCAGGTGGCGGAGGCGATGGGGGACGCCGAGCGGTGGTTCCAGCTGTACTGGGGCAAGGACCGCGAGGTGACCCGGAGCTTCCTCGGCCGGGCGAAGGCCGCCGGGTTCTCGGTGCTGGTGGTCACGCTGGACACCCAGTTGCTGGCGTGGCGGCCCCGCGACCTGGACCAGGCGTACCTGCCCTTCGTGCACGGGGTGGGAACCGCCAACTACTTCACCGACCCGGCCTTTCGCGCGGGGCTCGCCCGGCCCGTGGAGGAGGATCCGAACGCGGCGGTCCTGCACTTCCTGGGCCTGTTCGGAGATCCGGGCAAGACCTGGCCCGACCTGGCCTTCCTGCGGGAGCACTGGGACGGCCCGATCGTCCTGAAGGGCGTCCTGCACCCGGACGACGCCCGGCTGGCCGTCGACGCCGGGATGGACGGCGTGGTGGTCTCCAACCACGGCGGCCGGCAGGTGGCCGGCTCGGTCGCGGCGGCCGACGCGCTGCCCCGGGTCGCCGCGGCGGTCGGCGACCGGTTGACGGTGCTGTTCGACAGCGGCGTGCGCACCGGTGACGACGTGTTCAAGGCGCTGGCCCTGGGCGCGCGGGCGGTGCTGCTGGGGCGGCCGTACGTCTACGGGCTCGGCCTGGACGGACAGGCAGGCGTCGAGCACGTCGTCAGGTGCCTGCTGGCCGAGTTCGACCTGACCCTCGCCCTGTCCGGACACACCCACCCGGGGAGCGTGTCGGCGACCGACCTCGCCCCGGACACCACCGCCTGACTCACCACCAGGCGTCCCTCTCCATCAGCTGCCCGAGCAGGCGCAGGAGAGGGAACCGGGACTCGCCCGACGGCATGTCAGTGACCCGGCACTGGCCCGCCGACCGACCCCGGACCCCAACGACTGACCTGCCGTTGCCGCAGGCGGGCGGACCGCCACCGGCGGCGGGTCAGACGTCCTTCCGCGGCCGCCGCGCGGGCCGTGGAGAAGGGCCGCCCGTACCGGCGACGGACACGGAGCCAGGACTCGCCGACGGCATGTCAGTGACCCAGCAACTGGCCCACCGACCGACCCCGGACCCCACCGCCGCAGGCGGGCGGACCACCACCAGCGGCGGGTCAGACATCCTTCCGCGGCCGCCGCGCGGGCCGTGGAGAAGGGCCGCCCGTACCGGCGACGGACACGGAGCCAGGACTCGCCGACGGCATGTCAGTGACCCAGCAACTGGCCCACCGACCGACCCCGGACCCCACCGCCGCAGGCGGGCGGACCACCACCAGCGGCGGGTCAGACATCCTTCCGCGGCGGCCGCGCGGGCCGTGGAGAAGGGCCGCCCGTACCGGCGACGGACACGGAGCCAGGACTCGCCGACGGCATGTCAGTGACCCAGCAACTGGCCCACCGACCGACCCCGGACCCCACCGCCGCAGGCGGGCGGACCACCACCAGCGGCGGGTCAGACGTCCTTCCGCGGCGGCCGCGCGGAAGGAGCGCCCGTACCGGCGACGGACAGGGAGCCAGGGCTCGCCGACGGCGTGTCGGTGACCCAGCGCTGGCCGGCCGACCGGTCCCGGACCTTGACGACGAGGTCGGCGCCCGGGGCCGCGCCCGCGCCGGCGAGGGCCAGGGTGCGGTCCCAGCGGGTCAGCAACTCGCCCTGGGCGGTGCGGTCGTAGCGCACGTCGGCGGCCCGCTGCGAGCCCTCCTCGGCGCAGGTGCCGAGGATCACCACTCCGGCGTCGGCGTGCGAGTCCAGGCACAGGGCCGAGTCGGTCGCGCTGCGCAGCAGCCCGTCCGGGCCGTAGGTCCACTGCTGGGTGACCGCCGAGGAGCAGACGGCCAGCACCGCGCCCGCCCCGGCCTTCGGCGTGCCCCTGATGTCGAGGCACAGGTCGGAGTCGGCGTTGCGCAGCCGGGTGGACCGGCCGGACGTGGGCAGGCCCGCGGAACCGGGGGCCGACCGGCCGTCGCTGCCGGGGACGACGCTGGTGGAGGCGACCGGGTCGGTACCGTCGCCGCCGTTCGGCCACATGCTGATCACCAGCACGGTCGCGAGCAGTCCGGCCGAGGCCAACCCGACCCCGGTGAGCAGCGTCCGGGAGGAGACCGCGGTGCCGGACACCCGCAGTTCGGCCGCCGGTGTCCGGGCGAACCGTCCGCTCACCCTGCCGCGCCGCCGGCCGCGGGGCGCCCGGGTGCGGGCGCGTGGCTCGCCCGGTTCGCCGTCGGCGTCGCCGCGCCCGCCGGAGCGGGTGACCCGGTCGAGCAGCCCGGGTCTGCCGCCCCCGCGGCGGCGCCCGCCCGAGCGCCGGGAACCGCTGCGGGCGGGGCCGCCGCGGCGGCCGGGGCGGGAGTCGAGGTAGCGGCGGGCGCCCCAGCCGAGCACGGCCTCGGCGAGCAGCACGCCGGGAGCGGCGTCGGCGTGGCCGAGTTGCTCGGCGGCGTGCCGGCAGTAGGGGCAGGCGGACAGGTGCTGCTGGACGTCCGGCAGCAGGGCACCGCCGCGGCGGATCGGGACGTCGAGCAGACGGTTGTAGTAGCGGCAGTCCTTTCCCGGGGCGAGTTCCCGGTGGGCGCGCACCAGGCCCTCGCGGAATTTCTCCCGCGCCTGCGCCAGTGCGGCCGTCGCGCTGTCGGTGTCGATACCGAGCAGTGCGGCGGGGACGGATATCGGCTCGGCCTCGACCTCGGTGTGCCAGAGCAGTGTCTGGTCCAGCCGGGGAAGGGCGTGGAAAGAGCGGTCGGACAGGGCGCGGTTTTCCGGTATCAGCGTCTTGGCCGCGCGCATACCGCGGCCCCCGGCGGGCTTTCCGAGGCCGGGCAGTACGGCGGTGATCCGGTCTGCGGCGGACCAGTTGACGACGGTGTCCCGGACTGCCACGAGCAGCCGGGGACGCAGCGCCTCAGCGGGTTCGCCGAGCGCGAGGCGCCCGAGGACCTGGTGGAAGGCGGTGGCGGTGACCATGTGGGCGAGCGGCCCGGACAGGGCGAGGCAGACGACCGCGTACTCCTGGGCCGGCTGCCAGTGCCGGGCCAGGAGCAGGGCGGCGGACCGCGAGCCTTCCGCATCGGAGCCGGCCCGCAGCGGGCCGGCGAGGGACTCGTCCGGTTCCCCCGGATCTCCGCCGGGCGGCGGATAGGGCGGACGAGGAGGGTGGGGGGTGGGCACTGAGCGGATTCCTTTGATGCGTGATGCGTCGATGCGTACCTCTGCGGCGCGCGCGGGGAGGCGAATTCACCGGCGCTCGGCCGGTCAGGCATCCGCAACTGCCGGAAGAACTCCGGACTTTACCCCCCGCACGGGCGTGTCAACCCTCGCACAACTTCCACACGAGCAACAAGAGACCCGCACAACATCGACAGTTTTGAAAGAAAGTCAGAAAGCGTACGGTCACGACTGTTCGAGGGCGACCGAATTCGATAGCGCGAGCACCCCGGTCACGCTCTGATCCGCCGGGAACCGTTCAGATCTGCCAGGAACGCAGTCGGTCGGCCGCGCCGTACACGTCCGCCTTGCCGGAGATCAGGTCACGGGCGAGGTCGACGAGGGCGCCGTAGGGCGGGTCGATGCCGACGCCGCTGACGAACATGTACGCCACGGCGGTCGCGCAGGCGAAGCGGGCGTTGGCCGCGGGCAGCGGCTTGAGCAGGGCGAGGGTGTGCAGCAGGGCGGCGGCCCGCCAGGCGGGGTCGGAGTCCACGCCGAGCCGGGGCGGGTCCACGCGGTGCCGGGCCACGGCGGCGACCAGCGCGGAGAAGTCGTCGACCGCGGGCTGGTCGGGCAGGACCTCCTCATGGCGCTGGAGCAGCCAGGGAACGTCGATGTGGATGACGGAGGACATCGATCAGGCGGCCTCGTCCTTGGTCGCGGGTTCGTCGTCCGGGAAGGCCGCCGCGAACTCCTCGGCGTGCGCGGCGAAGAACTTCCGGAAGGCCTCGGCGCCCTCCTGGAGCGCCCGGTGCCGGGCGATGTCGGCGGCGGCGGCCTCACGCACGAGGGCCTTCATCGACGTACCGCGCTCCTTGGCGATCTGCCGCAGGTCCTCAAGTTCCCGGTCGCTGAACTCCACGTTGAGAGCTGGCATACCCCTCACGGTACCGCGCGGGTACTTAGCCGTAAATATCAGCAGGTCAGACACTACTGCGCACGGTACCTGCAGCGCCCGACAGCCATGTCCGGATCCCGCCGGTCCCGGAGCGCGCGGCGCACCAGACTCGGCAGCGGAGAAGGAGCACCGGAAGAGGCACCAGGAGACCGAGGGAGCCGTCATGAACACCCGCACCGTGCACACCGTCCACCCGAGCCCGCTGGGCGACCTGCTGCTGACCGGCACCGTCTCGGCGGCCGGCTGGGCGCTCACCTCGCTCACCCTGCCCGGGCAGCGCGGCGCGCCCGCCGTACGCCCCGAGGACCGTGACGACGCGCCGTTCACCGAGGCGCACCGGCAGCTCGACGCCTACTTCGCGGGCCGCCCGATCCGCTTCGACCTGCCGCTGGCGCCCGCCGGCACCCCGTTCCAGCGGGCGGTGTGGCAGGCCCTGGACGGCGTTGCCCACGGCACCACGACGACGTACGGCGAACTGGCCGCCCGGCTGGGCGTGCCCCCCGCCGAGCTGCGCGCGGTGGGCCGGGCCCTCGGCGCCAACCCGCTGCTCCTCCTGCGCGCCTGCCACCGGGTGATCGGCGCGGACGGTTCGATGCGCGGGTACGCGGGCGGCGTCGAGACCAAGGTGTGGCTGCTGACGCACGAGGGTGCGTTGCAGCCCGCCCTGCCGCCGGCGGACGACCTCGCTACGCGTCCAGCCGGCTGATGCGCACGGCGCCCTTCTCCGTGCCGGGGTGGGCGCTGGTGAGCGTCAGCCGCAGCCGGGAGCCGCGCACCGGATCGAAGGTGATCACCGTCGGGGTGTCCGAGGCCGTCGCCCACTGTGTCTTCGCACCCGTCACCGGCACGTACGCCCGTCCGTCCCACACCGCCGCCTCGGCCCGCGCGGGCAGCGTGTGCCCGGCGTCCACGGTGAAGCAGACCTCCACCCGGTCGAAGCCGCGGCTCCGCCCGGCGTCGAAGGAGACCCAGTCCGTCGCCCGGGCCCCGCTGAAGGCGGGCAGCAGCCCGGTGGCTTGCTTCACGAAGGCGTTGGACCAGCCGGTGGCCGGATCGCCGTCCAGCATCGCGGCGGGCGGCGTGTCCTCGCGGCCGGAGTAACTGGCGTCCGCGTACGGGTAGTTCACGGGCGCGGGGTGGTCCGGCCGGAACTTCGCCGCCGGGGTGCGGGACGTCTCGCGGGCCGCGGTGGCGCGCACGCTCACCCGCCCCGTGCGCAGACCGGCCACGCGCGCGGTGACCGTCATCTCCCCCGCTCCCGTGCCGGACCGCACGATGGCGAGGGCCTTGCCGTGGAACGCGGTGCGGGTGCCGGCCTGGTAGCGCTCGGCGCTCTCCTCACGGCCGTTGTCGACCCCGGCGAGTGAGCCGCCGGTCACGTCGAAGGCGATGAGGTGCTCGGCGTCGGGCACCAGCACCCCCCGCGCGTCGACGATGTCGGCGGTGACGAAGACCAGGGAGCGTCCGTCCGCGGCGAGGGAGTCGCGGTCGGCCGTGAGGCGCACGGCGTGCGGGGCGCCGGCGGTGCGCAGCACGTCGGTGGCGACGACCTCGCCGTCCCGCCGGCCCACCGCCTTCAACTCGCCCGGCCGGTACGGCACCTGCCACGTCAGGTGCAGCTTGCCCGCGCTGCCGTTGGGGCTGGTGTAGCTGCCCGGGTACGGGCCGTCGGTGAAGGTCTTGTCGTCGCCGGTGGCCTCGGTGGTCTCCAGGTACGCACGCCCGTCCGTGGTCCTCTTGACGTCGAACTCCCGCACTCCCAGGGACTTTCCGTCGAGGAACAGCTCCACCGAGGGCACGTTGGCGTACGCCCAGACCTCCACCGTGTCACCGGCTTCGTGGTTCCAGGTCATCGGCAGCAGATGGACCATCGGCTCGTTCGTCCACTGGCTCTTGAAGAGGTGGTACATGTCCTTCGGGAATCCGGCCGTGTCGACGGCGCCGAAGAAGGACGCCTTGACCGGGAAGACGTCGTACGGTGTCGGCTCGCCTATGTAGTCGATGCCGGACCACAGGAACTGCCCCGCGAACCACTTGCGGTCCCGGTCCTTCTTGTGGCCGTACTCGCCGCTCATCGTCCAGGAGGCGAGGTTGTTGTCGTAGGAGGAGGTCTCCCGCCGGCCCGGGGTGTGGTTCTCGCCGGTGTTGAGGTGCTCCGGCTCCTGGTAGGCGCCCCGGGTCGAGGTCTCCGAGGAGGACTCGGACTCGAAGAGGAACAGGTGCGGGTACTTCGCGTGCAGGCCGTCCACCGACTTCGCGGTGTTGTAGTTCAGGCCGAGGCCGTCGAGCTTGGCGAGCATCAGGTCGGCCGGGGAGCCGGTGGCGGGCACGCCGTGGTACTTGTTGGAGCCGATGACGACCGGGCGGGTGCCGTCGGCGGCCTTGATCGCGCCGATGACCCGGTCGGCCATGGCGAGCCCGGCCGTGGAAGTGGAGTCGGGGATCTCGTTGCCGATGGACCACAGCACCACGGCGGGCGAGTTGCGGGCGGCGAGCACCATCTCGGTGGCGTCCTTCTCGCACCACTCGTCGAAGAACCGGCCGTAGTCGTACGTCGTCTTGCCGGTGCGCCAGCAGTCGAAGGCCTCGACCATCATCACGATGCCCAGCTCCTCGCAGGCCTGGATCATCTGCGGCGAGGGCGGGTTGTGCGAGGTGCGCAAGGCGTTGACGCCCATCGACTTCATGATCCGCATCTGTCTGCGGACCGCGTCGAGGCTGATCGCCGCGCCGAGCGCGCCCTGGTCGTGGTGGAGGTCGACGCCCTTGATCTTCGTGGCGGTGCCGTTGAGGGAGAAGCCCTCGTCGGGGTCGAAGCGGTAGCCGCGGATGCCGAAGGGGGTGCGGTGGCTGTCGGTGGTGCGGCCGCCCACGCGCAGCTCGGTGTGCAGGGTGTAGCGGTGGCCGGGGGTGTCGAAGTCCCACAACTGCGGTTCGGGGACGGTCAGTTCGTGGATCTCGGTGGCCTGCTCGGAGACGGCCGGGGTGCTGGCGGCGCGGGCGACCGTACGGCCGTCGGGCCCGACGATCCGGGACAGCACCTGGACGTCCGTGCCGGTGCCGGACTCGTTCACGACGGTCGTCGCCACGCGGACCGTGGCCCGGTCCGCCGCGATCTCGGGCGTGGTGACGTACGTCCCCCAGCGGGCCACGTGCACCGGCTCGGTGATCACGAGGCGGGCCTCGCGGTAGATGCCGCTGCCGGAGTACCAGCGGCTGCTCGGCAGCCGGTTCCGCACCTTGACCGCGAGGACGTTCGGCGTGCTTCCGTCGGTGTGCACGAGGCCGGTGAGGTCGAGGGCGAAACCGGTGTAGCCGTAGGGGTGGTGACCCACCTCGGTGCCGTTGCAGGAGACGTACGAGTCCATGTAGACCCCGTCGAACTCCACCGAGATCCGCTGTCCCGCGCAGCCGGGCGGGAGGGTGAAGGCGAGCCGGTACCAGCCGAGTCCGCCCGGCAGGAAGCCGGTGCCGCTGGTGGTGCCGTGGTCGGTCGTCGGGGTCTGCTCGATGCTCCAGTCGTGCGGGACGGCGACCTCACGCCAGTCCGTGTCGTCGTAGCCGGGCTCGGCGGCCCGGTCGTAGGCGCCGGTCGGGTCGGTGACGCCGTCCGGGCTGACCAGCGCGAAGCGCCAGCCGTCCCGCAGCGGCACGGTGCGGCGGCCACCGGCGGACGCGTCGTCGGCGAGGGCGGCCGGAGCCGCCGCGGTGCCCAGCAGCGCGCCGGCCGCGGGTGCAGCGGTTGCTGCGACCAGTACCGATCGGCGAGTGACCGTCATGGCGGCTCTCTCTCATCAGGACCCAGAAATACTCACAACTAATCGTGAACGAACAGATTCTGACGGACTGCCACACGCGATCGTCAAGAGTCCGGCGCCTTGTCTCCGCCTCCGGCCACGCATCGTCCGGAATTCCCCCTTGACCCTGTTCGGCCCACCGGCCGGGCCGGTACCGGGGTCGCGGTTCACGGGCCCGCCGGAAGCACTACGCTGGAACGGAAGCGGTGCCACCTGTTCACTGTGAGTGTGCGCTTGGGAGCGGCGACGATGAGCCGGGTCTATCCGTTCGACGACGCGGCGACGGCCCGGGCTGTCATCGACGGCGCCGGAACCGTGGTGGAGTGGAGCGAGGGCGCCCGGCGCCTGCTCGGCCACCCCGCCCGCGCCGTGGTGGGCCGCCCCGCCGCCCTGCTGCTGGCCGACGACCCCCCGGCCCTCCCCACGGGCCGCCGCTGGTCGGGAACGCTCGGATTGCGCCACCGGGACGGCCGTACGCTCCCCGTCTGGCTCCTCGCCCACCGCAGACCGCCGCACGACGGCCACGCCGGCGACTGGCTCGTGGTCACCCCGCTGACCGGCACCGAGCCACCCGCAGCGGACGACCCGCTCGCCGAGGCGGTCCTGGTCCAGTCGCCGTGCGCCCTCGCCGTGTACGACGACAGGCTCCGGCTGCGCCGTATGAACGACGCCATGGCGGACGTCGTCGGCCTGCCGGAGGACCGGGTGCGCGGACTGCGGCTCGCGGAGATCGGCGGCCGGGCGCAGAGCGAGGAACTGGAGCAGGCCCTGCTCCAGGTACTGGTCGACGGCCGCGCGCAGGACGTGCAGACCGTCACCCGCACCGGCGGCGAGGACTGCTCGCACGCCTGGCTCACCCGGCTGGCCCCGGTCCGTGACGGCGACGGCCGGGTGCGCGGGGTGTGCCTGACCGCGCACGACATCACCGACAGCTACCGGGCCCGGCAGCGGCTCCAGCTGGTCAACGAGGCGAGCGTGCGCATCGGCAGCACCCTCGACGTGATCCGGACGGCCCAGGAGCTGGCCGACGTGTGCGTGCCCGCCCTCGCCGACTTCGTCACCATCGACCTGCTGGACCCGCAGGAACAGGGCGGCGAGCCCCCGGCCCGCGTGACGGCGCCGGTGACCCTGCGCCGGACCGCCCACCGGTCGGTGCACCCGCACGTGCCGGAGGCCGTGCTCAGCCCCGGGCAGGCCGAGGCGTACCCGGCCGGCTCCGCGCAGGCCGACGCGCTGACCGCGGGCCACACGATCGTCGCCTCCGCGGCCGGGGGCGACATCGCCGAGTGGCTGACCTGGCACACCGCGCGCGCCCGGCGGGCACGGGAGCTCGGCATGCACGCCTCGATGTCGGTGCCGATCCAGGCCCGCGGACTGACCCTCGGGGTCGCGGTCCTCACCCGGCACCGGCGCCCGGACGGGTTCACCTCGGACGACGTCCTGCTGGCCGAGGAGATCACCGCCCGCGCCGCCGTCTGCGTCGACAACGCCCGCCGGTACTCCCGCGAGCGGGAGACCGCCCTCGCGCTCCAGCGCAGCCTGCTGCCCCGCATCCTGCCGCGCACGGCGGCGCTGGACGCGTCCTCGCGCTATCTGCCGGCCGCGGGGGCCGGGGTAGGCGGCGACTGGTTCGACGTGATCCCGCTGTCCGGGATGCGGGTCGCCATGGTCGTCGGGGACGTCGTGGGGCACGGCGTCGAGGCCTCGGCCACCATGGGCCGGCTCCGTACCGCCGTGCGCACCCTCGCCGACATCGACCTGGCCCCGGACGAGCTGCTCACCCACCTGGACGACCTGGTGGTCCGGCTGTCGGCGGAGTCCGGCGGCGGGAGCAGCCCCGGCGAGCTCGGCGCGACCTGCGTCTACGCCGTCTACGACCCGGTGTCACGGCGCTGCACCGCGGCCCGTGCCGGGCATCCGCCGCCGGTGGTGATCCGGCCCGGCGGCACACCGCAGGCGCTGGAGCTGCCCGCCGGTCCCCCGCTGGGCCTCGGCGGGCTGCCTTTCGAGTCCACCGAGGTGGAACTGCCCGAGGGCACCGTCCTCGCGCTCTACACGGACGGGCTGGTGTGGGCCCGGGAGCGGGACCCGGAGACGAGCCGGGACATGCTGTTCGCGGCGCTCGGGGCGTACACGGGCTCCCTGGACGAGACCTGCGACCGCGTCCTGCACCGCCTGCTGCCGCCGGGCGGTTCCACCGACGACGTGGCGCTCCTGCTCGCCCGCACCCGGGGCCTGCCCGCCGCGCAGGTGGCGACCTGGCACGTCCCGGCCGACCCGGCGCTGATCGCGCCGATCCGCAAGCAGGTCGGGGAGCAGCTGGACGCCTGGGGGCTGAGCGAGGCGTCGTTCACGGCGGAGCTGGTGGTCAGCGAGCTGGTCACCAACGCCCTGCGGTACGGCGCCCACCCCGTGCGGCTCCGGCTGATCCACGACGCGGCCACGCTGATCTGCGAGGTCTCCGACACCAGCCACACCGCCCCGCATCTGCGCCGGGCCAAGGTCTTCGACGAGGGCGGCCGGGGCCTGCTGCTGGTCGCCCAGCTCACCCGGCGCTGGGGCAGCCGGCACACGCCCGAGGGCAAGACGATCTGGGCGGAGCTGCCGCTGTACGAGGAGGACCAGTGAGCAGGGGTCACGACCCCGCCAGCCAGGGCCGCACCTGCTTGCGGGCCTCGTGCAGGCGGGACTTGAGCGTGCCGAGGGGGATGCCGACGCGCTCGGCGACCTCGGCGTAGTCCAGCTGGCAGATGTCGCGGTAGACCAGCGGCGCGACCAGGTGGGGATGCGTGCGCTCCAGCCGGTCCAGGGCCTCCAGCAGGTCCACCCGGGAGCCGGCGATGACGCTGGTGGTGCGCGGGTCGACGGCGTACGCGGGCTCGATCGTGGCGGGCTGCTCGGCGGCGCGCCGCTTCAGCTCCCGGTACTTCTGCCGGCAGCAGTTGGCGACCACGGTGTAGAGCCAGGTGCCGAAGCGGCTGCGGCCCTCGAACGCGGTGATGTGCCGGGCGACCTGGAGCAGCACGTCCTGTGCGGCCTCCTCGGCGTCCTCCCGGCAGGGCAGGAAGCGCGCGCAGCGCCGTACCACCTCCGGGCGGATCTCGGCCAGCAGCCGGTCCAGCGCGACGTTGTCGCCGGCGGCGGCCCGCCGGGCGAGGTCTTCCAGCGGCGTCTGGTCCTGCACGGACAAGCTCCTCTTCGAGTCGATCTCAGGCCAGGCATGATAGTCGTATGCACTCCCTGGAGCGGATCGGCCGCTACCGACTCGAACGGCCGCTGGGCAGCGGCGCCTTCGCCACGGTGTGGCTCGCCCGTGACGAGGAACTCCAGGCGCCGGTCGCGGTGAAGGTCCTCGCCGAGAACTGGACGCACCGGCTCGACATCCGCGAGCGCTTCCTGTCCGAGGCCCGGCTGCTGCGCCGGGCCGGTTCCAGCCGGGTCGTGCAGGTCTACGACATCGGTCAACTCCCGGACGGCAGGCCGTACTTCGTGATGGAGTACGCCGACGGCGGCACCCTCGCCGATCTGCTGGCCGGCGGCCCGCTGCCGGTGCGGGACGCGCTCGCGCTGACCGCGGAGGCCGCGCGCAGCGCCGCCGCGCTGCACGAGGCGGGCATCGTGCACCGGGACATCAAGCCGACCAACGTGCTGCTGCACACCGCCCCGGACGGCACCCGGCGGCTGCTGCTGGCCGACCTGGGCCTCGCCAAGAGCCTCGCGCAGGCCTCGGTGCTGACGCTGGCCGCGGGCTCGGCGGGCTATCAGCCGCCGGAGCAGGCCGAGCCCGGCGAGGGCATCGACGAGCGGGCCGACGTCTACAGCCTGGGCGCGGTCGGCTACGAGCTGCTCACCGGGACCGTGCCGGGGCCCCCGGGCCGGGTCGTGCCGCCCCGGCGGCTGCGGGCGGACCTCGGCGAGGACGTGGAGCGGGCGGTGCTGCGCGCCCTGGAGCCGGACCGGTCGCGGCGCTGGCCCGGCGCGCAGGCGTTCGCGCAGGAGCTGGACCGGCTGGCGGCGGCCCCGGCCACGGCACCGGGTGACACCCGGCGGCTGGACGGCGTGCGCGGGCGGCTGAACGTCGTGACGATGTCGCTGGCCGCGCTGCTCGCCGCCGCGGCGGCCGCGGTCACGGTGACCGTCGTCCTGCACCATCGCGCCGGCTCCTCGGACGGGACGCGCGTGACGGACTCGACCGGGCGGGTCGTCGTCCAGGTGCCCACGGGCTGGGGCCACGAGCTGCGGGACTCGGGCTGGGACCCGGGGGTGCTGGGGCTGGCCAAGGGGCACGAGCCGGGGCTGGTGGTCGCCGACGACCTGACCCGGTGGTCCGACCTGGCCAAGCCGGTGAACGGCGTGTTCGTCGGGGTCAGCGAGCACGGTGACCTGGCCGGGAAGGTCAACGCCCTCACCCACTCCGGGTGCCGCTACTCCGGCAGCCGCACCTTCGCCGACACCGGCTTCCACGGCCTGGTGCGGGCCTGGAGCGGCTGTCCCGACGGCGGCTCGGTCACGGAGTCCGCGCTGACCCCGGCCGGCGGCTCCGGTCAACCACAGGTCTACGTACAGGTGCGCGAGCAGGGAACCGGTGACGCGACGGACGGGATACTCCGTTCGCTGCGGGTCGGCTGACGGACGCCTGCCGGAGCTCCCCGTGGGGAAGAAACCCTGCGTGTGCCGAACTTTTCGGGCGCAGTGCGCATCGGATCCCCATGACGGCGCACTCGGCGCCTCGGGCACCCGTTCCCTCGTGTGCCCTGACCCCCACAGGAGTGTTGAGCGACATGGTGTACGCACCCCGGTCCGCGCGGCACGGGGCCCTGCTCGTCGGTTCGTTCGCCGTGCTGGGCCTCCTGACCGCCTGTGGCAGCAACAGCCACGACGTCCACAGCAGCCCACCCCTCACCGCGTCCGGCACGGCCGCGCCCGCGACGGACGACACCCACAGCCCGGGATCGGCCACGTCCGCCCCGGGCTCGGCCACCACCGGCCCCGGCGCCGCCGCCGCGTCGTCCGCGCCGCAGGCGACGAGCACCAAGGGCGGCGGTACGGCCCCCTCCGCGGCTTCCTCGGACCGCTGCCACACCTCGCAGCTGCGCGCCTCCGTGGGCGGCAACGACCCGGGCGCCGGCCAGGAGAACTTCCCGGTCGTGTTCACGAACACCTCCGGCCGCACCTGCACCCTGCACGGCTTCCCGGGCGCGGCGTTCGTGAGCGCCTCCGGCGGCCAGCTCGGCCCGGACCCCAAGCGCGAGTCGGGCTCCCCGGCGACGGTCACGCTCAGGCGGGGGCAGAGCGCCTGGGCGGGGCTGTCCTTCTCCAACCCCGGCGTCAGCGGCGCCACGACGGCCACCCCGGCCGCTCTGGTGGTCACGCCACCGGACGAGCGTGACTCCCTGAGGGTCACCTGGACGGGCGGGGCGGTGCCGGTGGGTGGAAACTCCTCGTCCGTCTTCCTCTCGGTCCTGGCCCCCGGCACGGCTCCCTGACCTGGGCAGAAGAGTCCCGGGACGAACCCCGCCGCCCCTTGTGGGCCGGCGGGGTTCGTCATGAGCGCGCCACAACTGTCACAGGACGGCAACAGCAGCCGCCCGCCCCGATCTTTCTCGCCGCTTCAGCGATCGAACCCGTCGACCGCACGGTGAGCAGGCCCCGCAGAGGGCCTTGGAGAAGGAATTCGGGGACACGATGAGCGGGATCTCACGCAGGCGGATGCTGACGGCGGGCGCGGCGGCCGGCGCTCTGGGCACGCTGGCCGCGTGCTCCTCCGGCACCGGCCTCTCGGTCGGCGGCCCGGATTCCTCGGGCGACAAGAACACCGCCCAGGCACGGCCGGCCAGGCCGATAGGCGACGGCTCCACCGCCGACACCGGCCCCCAGCCGCACCAGCCGACGCCCGACCGGCTGAAGCCGGGCCAGAAGCCGCCGCAGTTCGTGGTGTTCTCCTGGGACGGCGCGGGCGAGCTGAGCAACAAGCTGTTCTCCCGGTTCCGCAAGGTGGCCACCGACCACGGCGCCAAGATGACGTTCTTCCTCAGCGGCATCTACGCCCTGCCCGAGTCCAAGAAGACGCTGTACCGCCCGCCGCAGCACGCGGTCGGCGCCTCCGACATCGGCTACCTCGCCGACCGGCACATCCACAACACGCTCCAGCAGGTCCGGGCGGCCTGGCTGGAGGGCCACGAGATAGGCACCCACTTCAACGGGCACTTCTGCGGGGCGACCGGGGTGCGCAACTGGTCCCCGGCCGAGTGGCGCAGCGAGATCGACCAGGCGATGGCCTTCGTGACGCAGTGGAAGACCAACACCGGCTTCACGGACCTCGACCCACTGCCCTTCGACTACCACAAGGAGCTGATGGGCGGCCGTACCCCGTGCCTGGAGGGCCAGTCCAACCTGCTGCCCACCGCCGCCGCGCTCGGCTGGAAGTACGACGCCAGCTCCCCCGGCGGCCTGCAGATCTGGCCGGGCAAGGTGCAGGGCGGGAAGATCTGGGACTTCCCGCTCCAGTCGGTCCCGTTCCCGGGGCACTCGTTCCAGGTACTGTCGATGGACTACAACATGATGTTCAACCAGTCCGCCGGCAACCCGAACGGCGACCGCGCCCAGTACGACGCCTGGCGCACCCAGGCCCGCGACGCGTACGTCGCCGGCTTCGACCGCGCCTACACGACCAACCGCGCGCCCTTCTTCATCGGCAACCACTTCGAACGCTGGAACGGCGGCATCTACATGGACGCCGTCGAGGAGGCGATCGGCAAGATGGCCGCGTACGGCGACGACGTGCGGTTCGTGTCGTTCAAGCAGCTCGTGCACTGGCTGGAGGCGCAGGACCAGGCGGTGCTGCGCAAGCTGCGCACGCTGGTGCCCGGGCAGTCCCCGGTGGGCGGCTGGGCGCAGTTCCTGGGCACGGCGGGCAGCCGGTCCTCCTGAGCCGTTCGGGATCGTCTGTTTTCACGGGCGGGCACCACATGATCCACCCCCGCCGCGGGAATCGCCGTCGCCACCGGCGCGATCTCCCTCGACCGCGCCCGGGCGGAGGCGGTGCGGCTGCTGACGGCGGTCTTCGCGCCGGCGTCCGCCATCACCGGCGGCCTCAGCCTGGACACACCTGTCGAACACCACGTCGCTGTTGCTGACCTCGCGGCGGCGGCCCCGCTCGGCGAGGGCTCCGGCGGGGCGCCGCCGCTCCCGTTGTTCGCCCTGGTCACGGTCGGCTGCACGCTGGTGGGGTTCGTGGTGCGTCGGCGTTCGGGGTGGAGCCGGCCTGGGTGGCGGCGGGCGCGCTGTTGCCGGCGGGCCGGGCGCCGGTGCGCCGCAGGGCGACACCGCTGACCGGCGTACGGGCGGCGGCCCCCGCCTTCCTCGCGTTCGTGCCAGCACTGGGCATCGTGGTGCGGGCCGTCGTCCTGGCGAACCTGATCAACAACCTCCCGGCGATGCCGGCGGTGCTGCTCGGGGTGAACATCGGCCCGAACCTGACCTACGCCGGGTCGCTCGCGACGCTGCTGTGGCGGCGGATCGTGCACCAGCACGAGCACGGCGTGGACCTCGGCGAGTTCACCCGGCCGGGCCTGCTCGCCGTGCCGGGTGTCCGATCCCCGGGGAGGCCGACCGGATGCGTGTGATCGCCTGGCTCGTCGAAGGCACCTGGCCCGCCTGCGTGGACGCCGTGCGCGACCACGCCCCGGCCGCCGCCGAGATGGTCCTGCTGCACGTCACCGGCGCCGCGGTGCCGGGGCTCGCGCACGGCGCGTTCGCGGGCCTGCTCGGGCGCGACCCCGGTGACCGGCTGGAGGCGCTGGGCGGGACGTCGGCGGCCGAACTGCTCGACGCGGCCGCGGAGCGCCTGGGCCGCCCCTGTGTGCGAGGAGAGTTCGGGCCGGGTCGAGCGGGAGGTGGTGGCCGCGTGCGAGGGCGCCGGCCTGCTGGTGCCGGCCCGCGACGGCGACCGCTCCCGGCTCGGCCCGCACAGCCTGGGCCCGGCGGTCCGCTTCGCGGTCGACCACGCGCCGTGCCCGGTCCTGCTGGTGCGGCCGGAACCGGCTCCGCCGCTCGGCGCCCTCCCGCCCCCGCCCCCCCGCACCACCCCTGAGTCAGCGG